>JAWOIM010000479.1:0-11122 GCA_046484685.1 Chloroflexota bacterium
AAAATCTGGGCAATCATCCCCGTTGTGGTTGTTTTGCCGTGCGAGCCGGCCACGGCAATACCGGTCAATCCTTCCATTAACAAACCCAACAGATCAGACCGCTTTAGCACCGGCAGCCCCAGCGTACGGGCCGCCATAACTTCCGGGTTCGTGTCCGGCACGGCCGAGGAGATGACCAGCGCTTCAGATCCGGCAATTTGATCCGCATGATGGCCCACATGGACAGCTGCGCCGGCGGCCTGTAAAGCGGCCGTACGCTCATTGGCCTGCTGGTCTGAGCCAGACACGCCAAAGCCACGCCCCAGCAGCACCTGGGCAATAGCCGACATGCCCGCCCCACCAATCCCTACCAGGTGCAGGTGCATCCCCGGCCGCAATACAAACGTTTGCTCATTGATTGTTTGCTTCATATCGGCTAACTTATCCTGATAACCTACTTCTATATTCATACCCGTAAGACGTATCGACCCTTAAATCATCACAATCAGCACAAACAAAAAGATACCCACTAACAAAAAAGGTAAATAATCGGCTAAAAAGGGCAGCGGCAAGCGGGCCATCAAGGTCACCAAATCACTGTCTACGGCAGGACGTATAATCGTCTGAAAGGGATAGGCAACACCGGGCGGAAGCTGCTGATACCCTCTATCTATAATCTGATATTCCAAAAAGGACCAGATAGTGCCCACCACCAGATAGCCATTGATTGTGCCAATAATGCCCCCCAACAGCTTGTCTTGAAAATTATCCCGAATCCGCAGCCGGTCGCCCATTCGTGAACCGGCCAGCGCCGGCCCCTGATAGCTAAAAAAGGCAATCAGTAAATGAATGGCGCTCAAAATGTAAAACTGCTGCCGCCGAATCCCTTCTTGGGGAAAGTCGGCCGGCATGCCGGTCTCCAGCCCGGCGCGGGCCACACCCACAATCAGCGGCCCAAACTGGTTCAGGGCAAAAAGAGATAAAATCAGCCCGGCGGTGGCAATCACCTCTCGTGTCCAGCCCCGCAAGGCCCCAATAAGGGCAAACAAGGATACTAAAATCCAGAAAAATGTGCCTAACTCAACCATCTTTATACCCCCTGGCCCACTTCGACAACAAGCTGCGCCAGCCGCCGTGCTGCCTCTGGTTTGTCTAACCGTCGCGCAGCAGCGCTCATTTGTTGGCGACGTGGCTCATCGTCAAGCAAGTTCTTAATAGTAGCCAACAATGCTGTGTCTAATGTTTCATCTGTTAACTGTACGGCCGTTCCTGCCTTTGTCAAAAAGTCGGCGTTAACCTTCTGATAGCGCCAGGCAAAGGTCAGCGGAACCAGCACACAGGGTACACCAAAAGCGGGGGCTTCGCCCAACATACTGGCCCCGGCCCGTGTAACCACCAGGTCGGCCGCCCGAAAAGCAGCCCCCATACGCCGGTGGAGATAAGGATAAGGGCGGTAATAGGCCCGCTCGGCCTGGCTCAAATGGGCCAGGTTTGCTTCTACCTGGGGCCAGGTCAGCGTACCGCTGATATGGATCACCTGATAGTGGGCCAACAGGTGAGGCAGAATGGCCATCAAAGCTTTGTTAATATTCCAGGCTCCCCGGCTGCCACCAAAGACGAACAGCGTCGGACGTTCTAAAGTTAACTCAAATTGAGCCAATGCTTCCCGGCGGCTCAAAGACAACGCCTGGCGCAGTTCGGCGCGCACCGGATACCCCGTCACCACCATCTGATGGCCCGGTATATAAGCAGCCGACCCAGGCGTCGTGACAGCTACCTTGTGGGCCACGGGCATGAGGGCCTTAATAGCTGAACCCGGCTCAACATCAGGCAAATAAATAACGATGGGCACGCGCCGCAGTCGGGCCGCCAAAGCGACCGGCACGGCCATGTAACCACCCGTCATCAGCATGGCATCGGGCCGAAATTGGCCCAACAGCCGGTAGGCTGTGCCTATGCTTTTTAGCAGTTTCAACCCATTCATTACTTTCACTCGCAACGGGACGCCAACTATGGCCCCTCCGCTTATCGTTTCGAGCCGGATACCGGCCTGTGGCACTAATTCTTCTTCCATTTCGCCCTGTGTGCCAATCCAGAGCAGGTCGTCGTAGCTCAGGCCGAGTGCCTCTAGTTCGTGGGCCACGGCCAATGCCGGATAAATACCGCCGCCCGTGCCGCCGGCGCAAATTAAGATTTTACTCAAGCCGCTGCCTCCGCCGAACAAGGGCTGCATCACGAGATATGTTAAGCAAAATCCCCACACCAATCAAGGAAAAGAGTAGTGAAGAACCGCCATAACTGAGGAAAGGCAGAGGAATACCGGTAAAGGGATAACGGCCGTAATGACCGCAATGTTAATCAATGCCTGATACCCCAGCCAACAGGTAATACCCATGGCCAACAGAAAACCATAGCCGTCACGGGCCAGATAGGCAATGCGTAAGCCGCGCCAGACAAGCATCACCAGCAAACCAACCACAAGAAGCGATCCCATCAACCCTAACTCTTCAGCTACAATAGCGAACACACCATCTGTGTGGGCCAGGGGCAGCGGGCCAAATTTCTGCACGCTTTCTCCCAATCCTACGCCAAAGAGGCCACCACGCCCCAGGGCAATCAGGGCCTGCTGCACGTGCCAGCTTGCCTGGTAGGGATCGCGCAGGGCAATGGTGTAGGCATCAACGCGAGCAGCCGCATGGGGCAGCGTCGTAATCAGAAAGGTAAAGACACCACCGCCCAGAAAACCGGCCAGACCAAACTGACGCCAGTCGGCTCCGGCCACAAAAAACAGGGTAAAACTAACGGCAGCGATTAAAACGGCCGTACTCAAGTCTGGCTGGCGTACAATTAAGGCACAGACCACACCCGTAATTACGGAAAAGGGCAGCAGCCCATAGGTCAGCATTTTGATGCGATCCCCTTTGGAGGAAAGCCAGTGGGCAATATAAAGAATGGTGGCCAGCTTAGCTACTTCCGAAGGCTGGTAAGAGCCTTCGATGAGGCCACGCCGTGCCCCAAAAATCGTTTCGCCCGAAAAGAGAATGATCAGCAGTGTTAGCAAGGTGATGCCGAGAAAGGGGACAGAAATACGACGCAGGGTATGGTAATCAAACTGCATGATTACCACTATCGCTGCCAGGCCCATAATCATCGCTATCAACTGGCGCTCAATAAAGTAGGTGGCACTGTCACGAAAATGGAGGCCATAATAAAAGGTAGTGGAATAGACCATCAACATGCCAATGACCAACAGTGCGGCCACGGCCAGCAACAGCCAGTAGTCAAACTGGAATTTCAGGCCGGGCTGGATACTGGTTTTGCGCTTTCGTACCACATTAAGAGTTGTCATGATTGCCTCTCAGCTACTAATTGACGAAAATGCTCACCGCGCTCGGCAAAATCCTGGTAGGTATCGTAGCTGGTTCCGCCAGGAGATAGCAGAACAATGTCGCCGGGTTGGGCCGTTTTGCCCGCTGCTTCTACCGCCTCGGCCAATGTACCCACCTGGGTGAAGGGAGCAGAAACGGCCGTTAACAAGCCGGCCAGTTTAGGTGCCAGTTGGCCAAATAAAATGGTATGGCGCACGCGGCCCGCTACCTGTTCGGCCCACGCTTCCCAGACCATCTCTTTATCTCGACCGCCGGCCAGCAGAACCAGCGGCTCGTCAAAAGCGCTCAGGGCAGCCAAGGCCCGTTCCGGCGCAGTGGCAATGGAGTCGTTGACATAGGTAACACCCTGAATGACGGCCACCTGCTCTAAGCGATGTTCCACGCCGTGGAAGGTACGAATGGCCTGGCGCATGGCCTGCGGCTCAATGCCTACGCTGTCGGCCAGGGTGACGGCGGCCAGCACGTTGCGGACGTTGTGGCGACCGCGCAGTTGAATATCGTTGAGCGTGCAAACGGCCGTTTCCCGCTCCCCGTCCCGCAAGTAAATATAGCCGTTGTAGACAAAGGCCCCATCGGCCACCGGCCGTTCAGCGCTAAAGAGGCGCAGCCGGCCGCGCACCAGCTTGCTCAGAGCCAGCGAGCCAGAATCGTCGGCACTGAGAACAGCCACGGCCGTTTCTGACTGGTGGCGCAGAATATTGGCTTTGGCAGCTATGTACGCGCCCATTGTCTTGTGCCGGTCCAGGTGGTTGGGCGTAATGTTTAACACGGCGGCCACCGGTGGGCTTTGCTGCCAGATTTCCAGTTGGAAGCTGGACAGCTCCTGTACCACCATATCGTCGGCAGCCATTTTGTGCAGGTCGGCCAGCAGCGGACGGCCGATATTGCCTCCCACCCAGGTGCGGCGGCCCCCCACCTGCCCCATAACACCGGTAAGCGCAGTGGTGGTGGTTTTACCCGCCGAGCCGGTAATGCCGATAACGGCCGTGGGCGTGCGTCGTATAAACTCCTGGGAGTCATTGGTAATGGGCAGCCCTCGCCGTCGCGCCTCAACGATCAGGGGCGCATCAGCCGGCACACTACCACTTATGGCTACCATATCTACATTATCCAGTAAACGCATCGGATGCTCTCCTAAGACATACTCAATTTCTAAATCAACCAGTTCGGCCATCTCCGCCTGGAGGGCCGTGGCCGGGCGCAAGTCCGACACCACCACCTGTGCCCCTACACCGGCAGCAAAGCGGGCCAATACCTTTCCCTGCCGCGCCAACCCCAAAATCAACAGCCGCTTTCCTTGCAACGGATCCATGTTCGACATTCGTCTCTCGTCCTTCGTCCTTAAACCAAGGCCAGGGCGATACCGATCATGGCTGCCAACATGCCAATCAGCCACCAGCGCTGCACAATCTGCGTTTCGCTCCAGCCGATCAGCTCAAAATGATGGTGGAGCGGAGCCATTTTGAACAACCGCTTGCCACCCGTGGCCTTAAAGTACAGCGTTTGCAGCGCAGAAGAGAGCGTAGTGGCCACCGGAATAATGGCAATCACGGGCAAAATAAGCCACTGGTTGGTCAACAAGGCCACCATGCCCAGCGCCCCGCCTAAGGCCTGGGAGCCAACATCACCCATGAACATTTGGGCCGGCTTGGCGTTGTACCAGAGAAAAGCAAAGCAAGCGCCTACCGTCGTAAAACAGAATAAGACCAGGTATTGCTGATCCTGCATAAAGGCGATAATGCCATACGCGGCAAAGGCGGTAGCAGCAATAATACCGGCCAGACCATCTAAACCATCCGTTATGTTAACGGCATTGGCCGTGCCTGTAATAATAAAGGCAGCTATGGGAATGTAAAGCAGGCCAATGTCTAATAAAACGGGTACGGTGGGTACAGCCACCAGACCCCGCTGCCGGTTGACAAAATAGTAAAGCAAAAAAGCGGCGATCAGAGCAATGCCTACCTGAAACCAAATTTTAACGCGGGCCTGCATCCCCTCACCGGGACGCAAACGGAAGCCTTGATAATCATCGATGCCGCCTAAAACAGAGTAAGCAATCATAACGCCCAGCGGGATGATGACACTCTGGGCAATTTGGACCGCCTGCACCAACTGCACAATGTTAACAATCACGTTAACCAAAACGACCCAACCAACAATTAAAATACCGCCCATGGCCGGGGTGCCCATCTTGGCCAGGTGGGTTTGAGGACCGTCAATGCGGATCTGCTTGCCCAGCCCCAGCCGCCGCATTAGCTCAATTAACGGTCGTCCCCAAATAACCGCCACCAAAAAAGTCACGCCACCAACAGTCAGGGCAAACGCCATCAGCCATCCCTTCCTAGTGCGGCCACCATGCGGTCTAATCTCATGCCCCAGGAAGCTTTGATGAGGATTATATCCTGAGGCTCAATAAGCGATTCGAGCAGGGAAACGGCCGTTTCCACGTCCGGCATGATATGCACCATGGTCGGCTTCATACCCACTTTCAGGGCCTCATCGGCTATCCAGCCGGCGCGCTGTCCCACCGTTACCAGCAAATCGGCTACATCAGCCACCCGCCGCCCTACCAGCCGGTGAGACTCTTCCTCCAAGTGGCCTAACTCTAGCATATCACCCACGACCGCCACGTGACGGCCGTCCAGGTCTTCCAGTAAATTAAGGGCAGCCATCGCCGAATCCGGGCTAGAATTATAGGTATCGTCGATAATGATGGATCCGGCCGGACCGGGCACAGCCACCAGCCGCAGTTGGGTAGCGGCTAACTGCCGCAAACCGGCCACAATTTCTTGCCAGCCCAACCCTTTCACCAACCCTACGGCCGTCGCCCGCAGTGCCGTATGCACACTGTGACGACCCAGCAAAGGCACATGGACACTCAACGCCTCATCTTGAAAATGAAGCGTAAACCGGACCCCATCCAGCCCCATCGAGTGAATGTTATCGGCCCACAGGTCGGCGCGGGCATCCAGGCCGTAGCTAAAAATGCGGGCCTCTGTATGATCGGCCATACCCATCACGCGCTCATCGTCCCGGTTGAGAATAGCCACACCGTCGGCCGGCAGCGCCTCAACCAGTTCTTGTTTGGCCGCCACAATGGCCTCCATACTGCCGGCTCGTTCCAGGTGTACGGGACCAATGAGCGTCACTACACCAATTTGAGGCCGCGTCAGTTCACAAAGGCGGGCAATTTCGCCCTGCGTATACATGGCCATTTCTAACACGGCCACCTGATGATGGGGTCGCAGGTCAAACAAAGCCAGCGGCAGCCCTAAAATACTGTTACGATTACCCGGTGATTTAAAGGTACGGTAGGCAGTGGTTAAGACACTGTGGGTCAAATCTTTGGTTGAGGTCTTGCCCACGCTGCCCGTTACGCCAATCACCGTCACATCGAACTGATTTCGCCAGGCTAACGCACTTTCTTGCAGAGCCGCAATGGTATTGTCGACCAGCAAACAGAGAGGCGGAGTTAACGACGTGCTGTCAGGCAGCGTGCCACTACGCATGTCTATTGTGGCAAAATCAGCGGACACCGGCTTCTCGATCAAAGCCGCTACGGCCCCTTGAGCAAATGCATCAGCCACATAATGATGACCATCGGCACGCTCACCCTGGTAGGCCACGAAGAGACTGCCGGCCTTGACCTCGCGGCTGTCCATTACCACATTTTCCAGCGCCGGTCCGCGGCCGCCGGGCTGGTAATTGGGACTAAGGCTCGCTAGAAAATGGTCAACTGTTAGCATATTTTTTCAGGTGAAAAGGGCTTCCCGCTTTTCACTTCTTACTGACCACCATTGCGGGCGGCCATTACGTCAGCCCGCAGCCGAACATTGTCGGGCGGGATGTCCAGTAGAACAACCAGTTCTTGGACCAGTTCAGAAAAGAGGGGCGCAGCCGTCTGCGACCCCCAACGGGGAACGGGCCGATCCAGTTTGACATAAACGATAATTTCAGGTGCGTCAGCCGGCAGCCAGCCAATGAAGGAGCCGACAACATCGGTAGGATGGTAAATACCCCCTTCGGCAATCTGGGCTGTGCCGGTTTTACCGGCGACGGTATAGCCCTGGATTTGCGCGTGATAGATTTCTTGGGCCACGGCCGTTACCGACATGGCCGAAATCTGATGGGCTGTTTCCGGACTAATGGGGCGATTGAGTACGGTGGGATTATGCCGGGCCACACCATTGGCGGTATGCCTTTCGGCCACAAGATAGGGCTGCATCATATATCCATCGTTGGCCAATGCGGCCGTAGCGGCAATCATTTGCAGAGAGGTAACCGCCAGCCCCTGCCCGTAAGAATTGGTAGCCATAAAAGACTCGGTCCAATTGCTGTCGCCGGGCAGTGGCATCAAGCCGGTTGCTTCAGACATCAGGTCAATCCCTGTCGGCCGGCCAAATCCAAAGCGGCGCAGGTAATCATAATATTGTTCTGGCCCCATCCAGGTAGCCAGCGTGGCTGCGCCAACATTGAGCGAACGACCCAGCAGGGTAGTCATATCAACCGTGCCCGGCGCGCTGCGGTCCCAGTTATGGGTTCGGTGGCCGCCTACTTCCAGCACACCGGCATCATAATAGGTGCTTTGTGGCCCCACCACGCCAGAATCCAGAGCGGCAGCCATGGTAATCAGCTTCATCACGGAACCAGGCTCATACTGCCGGCTAACAATGGGGTTGAGCAAGCGTGATTCTTCTACATCATAGAACTGACCGGGGTCAAAACAGGGCAAATTGGCTATCGCCAAAATAGCCCCGCTGCGCGGGTCCATGACAACAATTGTGCCGCCACGAGCGCTGTACTGCTGCACCCCACGTGCCAGGTGTTTTTCAACGGTAAACTGAACAGACCGGTCAATGGTCAGAACCAGATCGGCTCCTTCCTGAGCCACCACATGCTCTCGTTCATACAGGGGTGAAATATTGACGCGGGCACTGGCGGCCGTGCCCGCCAATTCGCGCTGATAGTAACCTTCGATACCGGCCCCACCATTGCCTTCAAAATCGACGTAGCCCAGCGTGTGGCACATTAAATCCCCCTGCGGATAAAAACGGCGCGGTAAGGGATCAATTTGCAAACCGCTGTAGGGTAGTTGGCGCACGGCTTCAGCTACCTCTGCCGATACACGTCCGGCCAGAAGAACATACGGCCGCGTCGTTTCCAGCGCATCCATAATCTGGTGACGCGGCATTTCCAAAATGGGTGAGAGGGCAGTGGCCAACTCATTGGGCCGTGTGACCATGAGGGGGGCCACACTAATTTGATAGTCGGCCGTATTGGCGGCCAGTACGGCCCCATTCCGATCATAAATAATGCCCCGATCGGGCCGGTCAACAATTTGCATGGTGTAATGGCCTCGTTCTGACCATTCATCTGCATTGACAATCTGAAAGACAACCAGGCGGCCAATGATAATGATCGTCGCCAGGGCCAGACCGGCTGCCACTATGCATACACGTCGCCATTGACTGTTATTCACGCGCCTCTCCTTGCATTAAACTATTGACCCGTTCTGTTAGCGCCAGGTGCAGCGCCTCGGTCAGGGTGGCCGGTGGCTGCGGCAAAACGGCCGTTTCAACCTCATGGACGCCAAGTGTTAGTTCATCGACCGCACCGGGCACCGGGTAGTTGGGAACAATGATATATTCAATGTCGGCCGGCTGCGCCTGAGAAAAGCCGAGCCGTTGGGCTTCGCTTTGTACAGAAGGCAGCGCCTGGGCCTCGGCAATCAGTCGCTCTAATTCTCCGTTTTGACGCTTTAGTTCATTGAGGTTATATTGCAACTGATGCACTCGACTGCCGACGGTGGCAATACGGCTGGTTTGATTCAGATAAATCACACCGAGCAGGGCAATCAGCACCAAAATTAGCCCCCAACCCAAAGCAGCCTGGGCCTCAACAAGGGCACCAAGCTGGCGGATCCGCTCTCGCGCCTGACGGGCGGAAGGACGGCGTACCGGTGGTTTTGATGAGTTTATAGTCGTCGTCATGATGTTTCTCGAATTCTCTCAGCGACGCGCAAGCGAGCACTACGGCTGCGCGGATTGGCTGCTACTTCCTCTGGCGCAGCCACCACAACTTTGCGCGTAACGAGTCGCAGTGTGGCCTGGGCCTGGCAAGTGCAAACAGGTTGGGCGGGTGGACAAATGCAGTCCTGGCTTTGCTGACGAAAATAATGTTTGACAAATCGATCTTCTAATGAATGAAAGCTTATCACTGCCAGTCGTCCGCCCGCTTTTAGCAAGGAAACGGCCGTTTCAACTCCCTGCTCTACGGCCGCTAACTCATCGTTGACGGCAATACGAAGGGCCTGAAAGATGCGCGTAGCCGGATGGGTGCGTTGGCGCCTACCGCTTTGACCCTCAATAAACTCGGCCAGTTGGGTGGTGGTGGTAAACGCTCCCTGCGCCTGACGGTGGGCCACAATTGACCGGGCCAGGCGGCGGCTGTGCCGTTCTTCGCCATAGCGCCAGAAAATGTCGGCCAGTTCCTCTGCTGATAGGTTGTTAAGGAGGTCGGCGGCAGTTGGCCCTTGTGTCGTGTCGAACCGCATATCGAGCGGTCCTTCACGCATAAAGGAAAACCCCCGCCGGCTGTCATCTAACTGCCGTGATGACAACCCCAGATCCAATAAAATGCCGTCTACAGCGGCAAAGCCATGTGCGGGGGCCAATCTCCCCATTTCAACATAGCTGGCTTGAATGAGTGTTACCCGATCAGCAAAGGCGTCCAACTGCTGGCGGGCAAAGGTGACTGCTTCTGCATCTTTATCGAGCGCTAATAAACGGCCGTTGGGCGCGGTAGCCTCTAAAACAGCGGCGGCATGACCACCGGCCCCCACTGTGCCATCAATAAAAAGAGCGCCCGGCTGTGGCTGCAACAGTTGTACCACTTCTGCCAGCAGTACAGGGATGTGGTCAAAGTCGTTCATAGCTGCCGGAATAGAACAGTGCGGGGTCTTTGTCCATTTAAATACCCAGGTCGGCCCAGCGGCCGGCATCGCTGCTGTTTTCAACCGATTCGCGCACGGCCACCCAGGCTTCACTGCTCCACAGTTCCACATAGTCAAACATGCCGGCAATCACCACTTCGTTAGTAATACCGGCAAAGTCGCGCAAATAGTCAGGCAGCAAAATGCGCCCCTGCCGATCCGGTTCCAGGTCAACGGCTCCGGAGAAAACGCGGCGGCGAAAGGCGCGCATACCGGCATCGGCTAACGGCCGTTCGGCGATTTGGGCGGCCAGCTTTTCCCAACCGGCCAGGGTGTAAACCATCAGGTTTTGGTCAAAGCCGCGGGTCACAACCAGCCCGGCTGCTAATTCCCCGCGAAATTTTGCGGGGATGGTCAGCCGTCCCTTGTCATCAATGCTGTGTGTAAATTCGCCTAAAAACATAAGTTGTCGCCGCCGTATTTTTAGAACATTTGTTCCAAATGCCCCATTTTTACCCGTTTTCCTGGGGTTTGTGCCCTACTTCGCCCCACTTCACCCCACTTTTCACCACATTTAGCCCACAGTATACACCAAAGCCCCACTATTGGGAAGCCCTATTTGAAAATTCAAGGAAGAATGGGAGGAGAGTAAGGGTTGGGCAACCCGCGGTTGGGCAACCTGCGGTTGGGCAACCTGCGGTGGGACAACCTGGGGTGGGACAACCTGTGGTTGGGCAATCTACGGTTGAGAATCAGATTCCAGGTGTCGGGGAGGTGAAAACGAATGTTGGAGGTGTGTAATTGATACCAGGCCCAATCTGGC
>JAWOIM010000485.1:0-4835 GCA_046484685.1 Chloroflexota bacterium
GTGAGCAACCTGTTGTTTGCCTGGCTGCCGGCCTACGTGCGCCTGATTCTGAACCAGGCGCTGTTTATTCTGCTGCCTACGCTGCTCTATTTGCGCTGGGCCAAGCTGCCCGTTCGCCCAACGGTCGGCTGGCGCTGGCCGGGAGGAATGACGGCCGTTTACAGCTTCCTCATTGGGGCCGGACTCTACCCGCTGGCTATTTACACTGTCCTGTTTTTCCAGTCGCTGCTCGGCTACAGCCTGCCCGACATGCCGGAGATGATCCCCGCCACGCCGCTGGAAGCGCTGCTGGCGTTGGTGGCCCTGGCCGTAATGGCCCCTATCTGCGAAGAGTTCCTCTTTCGTGGTGTGATCCAGCCCGCTTATGCCCATCATGGGCCGCTGCGAACCATCCTGTTTGTGGGGCTGCTGTTCGTCATCTTTCACCTGTCCCTGCTGCAAGGGTTATCTATCATTCCGCTGGCGCTGGTCCTGGGCTTCGTCTACTGGCGCACCAACTCGCTGCCGGCAGCCATGTTGACCCATTTTGGGGTCAACCTCATGGCCGTTCTGGTACTGACCAGCGGCGTCTGGATTGCGGCGGCAGAAACGGTCATTCTGGCCTGGCCCACGGCCCTTATCGGGCTGCTGGCGGCGCTCTTTTCAGTGGTCATGCTTGTCCGCACCACACAACCGGAACCCCCACCGTCTGCGCCGGCAATCAGGCACAGCCGGCTGGCCCAAAGCTGGCCGTTGCTACCCATTTTCCTTGTTTTCGTCATTTTTATAGGGGTCGAGGTTTTTATCGGCCGTTCACCGGCGCTGATGGCCTCACCCATCGCCCTGAATGAGCTGCCCTGGCATGAGCCGCAAACCTGGCAGTATGAAATCAGCAACATCATCGACGACCCTATTGGCCACGCCACCTGCACCCTGGACCCGGAAACGGCCGTTGTCACTCTCAGGTGCCAGCAAGAGCAGGCAGGTTACGAGGTGCAGGTGGGGCAAAGCTACTGGTCGAGCATTGATTTTGTGGGCGAGCGAACGGTACAGTGGCAACGGGACAGCTACGCGCCGCTGACCGATCGAGGCGACCACGATTTACGGCAGATGCGCTGGGCAGTGGAGAGGGACCAGGTTCTGGTGGAAGTAGCCTACGAGGGCATGGAGACCCGCAGCTCGATGGAGCCGCTGCCCCTGCTGGCCCAGGATGTGCTGGTCACCTCAGGTGGCAGCTGGCCCTGGCAATTGACGGCGCTGACCTTTGAAGCCGGTTCCACGGCCCGGCTGGTACACATTAACCCGGACGTATGGCGGCCGGCCACGCAGGATATGGGACCGGTCGTAGAGACAATGGTCGTCAAAATCGTGGGCCTGGAAGAGATTGAGACGCCAACCGGCCCGCAAGACGCGTGGCGGGTCGAGGTGGGGTCGCGGGAGGTGGCCTGGTATGATACGGTCGTGCCCCACACCCTGCTCCGCTACCACAACGGCATGGAAACCTGGACTTTAACTGAATAGCACAGGCAGGCTACAAAAGTCTCATAGACTTTTGTAGTCTTGGTCTGGGAGGTTCGTCATGGAAAGTATCATCACCCTTATAGAGCAAATTCCGCCTACCTTTTGGGGCATCATCGTCGGTGCCCTGTTCACTACCATTGGCGTGGTTTTGACCAACGCCGCCAACATCAAGCGGCTGCGCTTGCAGCAGGCGTATGAACGGGAGCGGGCGGAAAAACAATGGGACACCAATTTGCGCCGCGACACGTACCTGTCGGCCATTGAAGCGATTTCGGCCGGGATGGTGGTAGTCGGCCGTTTCGCAGATTTCGGCGTTCCCCACCAGGAATTGATGCGCTCTTACACCGACAAGTCGCCGTCCATTGCCAAAGTAACGCTGGTAGGCAAGGAGGAGACTATCGAGGCCGTGGCTAACTTTTCCCAGTTGCTTACCGGCGCTTTCTTGCGCCTCTCGGCCAAGCGGGAGCAGATGAACGGCGTGATGGCCCGGTCGGCGGCGCTTGAAGGCCAAATTGAGACGGCCAGGGAGGAGGAGGCGCGGGTGCTGGCGCTGATTCATGAACATGAGCTGTCCGGTCACGCGAATGAGGCATTGGCGAAAAGATTGGCACAAAAACTGGCTGGCGTGCGCGAGAAGATCGAATCGTTGCAGGCAGAAGAAACGGCCGTTGACACCGACTGGATGTCAGCACAAATGGAACTGGTTCAGAAGAGTATCGAAGAAACGGCCGAACTCGACCGGATGCTCATCCCCGTCATCAGCCGGATTCGGCAGGAGCTGGGGCTGCCTTTTGACGAAGCGTTCTACACCCAGGTTATCGAGACCGGCCACAAGAACCAGGCCGAATTTCTGAACGAATTCATCCGCGATTTGCCGCCGGAAGCCACACCCTGACCCTGCCATCTGACCCCACCCTGGCCAGGTGACCAGGGACAAAACCAGCCAAACGACCAGCCTTTGATCTCCCCCAATGCCCGGTGTATTTGGGGGGATTTTTGTCTACACTGACAGCGTAAACAGACACAGGAGGCAACAAAAATGAAAAATAAAATCCTCTTTATTCTCCTGGGACTCCTGGTCCTGGTCGTTGTCTTTCTTACTGCCGATTTTAATTTCGCCCGCAGCGAGACGACCAGCGAACACAATCTGACAACTATCAGGCAAGGGGACGAGATACCAACGCCTACGCCCAGCGAACAGAATCTAACAGTTGCCGTGGTTGGCGAGGGCGCTTTGGCCGGCAAGCTGCGTGAGGCGATTTTGGCCGAGTTGACCGCCAGCAATCTGGCTGACCAGGGACAATGGGTAACAATCCGCGACGCCAGCAGCGACGCGCTGCATCTGGTGGTGCGAGTGGACCATAACACGTTTCTCTGGACGCCTGTTTATGCCCAGGCCACAGTAAAGACAACTCTAGGCTATGCCTCTAATCACGATCTATCCTGGCACGGGACCTTTCCTATCAGTATGGAAAATGACGACGACGCTCCCCTTCTCTGGGCGACTGGTGAATTTGAACTCAGTGACAGCGCTCGCGGTTTGCTCTCGCGGCCGGCTTATCAGCGAATTCTGGCCGAAAAGTTAGCCGCAGAAATGGTGCAGGCGCTGGGCAGAATCTACACACAGGGAGGTTAACCATGCAATACCTACAGTTCAGCTTTTGGTTTATTGTCATTCATACCGTTGCCTATACGGCCGCAGGCGCCATCGCCCTGCAGTTAAGCAAAGACCTATATGAGGAAAAGAACCGGCTGCTCGATTATTTGCGCGATATGTCTGACCCGCAAGAGAGCGGTCACGTTACCAGATGGTTCATTCCTGCTCAACTGGTGCGCGGGCTGCTGCTCTCTATCGTTCTCTACCCGATTCTGGGCTTGTTGGGCGAGCTTTCCTTCGGCCTTCGCTTCGCTTTTTTGGCCGGATTGATGTTTGTCTACACTGACCTGGCAGCGGCCGTTCCCTTTTCCCACAATCTGGAAGGCTTTGTCTACCTGAAAAGCCGCTACGTGAGACGCGATCTTTTGTGGAAGCTCTACCTGGAAATGGTACTCTACAGCCTCATCTTTGGCGCTGCGGCCGGCTGGTTCTTGTTCTAGGAGGGTAATTGATCATGAAGGACTTACCGGAAGTGAAACGAGCTTATCAGGCTGAGATTCATTTTGCCCTGGGCGCGGTTATCCAGGGTATCACTGTGGCGGCGCTGGGCGGTGAGATCGCTGCTGCCCTGAAAGCGTTACCCTTCTCCGGCGCGGGCTGGGTTTTTATCACCGGGTTGCAAAGCCTGCTGCTCTGCATTGCTTTCTGGTACACCTTCATGAACAATTACTTCTTTGGCTTCCGGGTAATTAACCTGACGGCCAAAACCCATCTCTTGTTTGCCACTCTGTACCTGGTTCTCGGTTTACAGCAGTTGATCGCCATCCAACTGTTAGATAGCCCACGCCTCTGGCTGACCCTCTACGTTCTGCTCATTGCCACTGTGCTGGCCAACTCCTGGCTCTCTGGCCACGTAACCGTCATTAAACGCAAAGGGGTACGGCAGGCGCTGGATTATGATCCCGGCTCGAAGCCGTTTCTCTTTACTTTTTTGCTCTCGCTGATCTGCCTGATTGCCTGGTATGTGGTGCCGGGTATTGACACTACGCTGTTCCGGGCCATTGCCCTGGTTACCTCTGGTGCCGGGCTGGTATTATTCACCATCTATTACGTACAGGTTTTTCAGAAGCACCTGGATATGGCCTTATAAAACGACAATACTGGTCAGAAGAACAGGTGCAAACTGTCCTTCGTCGCGGACGAACGCCGCAGCTCGGGGAGGTGTGAAAAAGTGCTCCTGGTCCTGCTCGGTTTCTCGGATCGCAACCCGGGGATCAGCCGCATCCTGATGGGCGATGCACTGACTGGAGAGACCGACCGCCTGCGTACTCGAATCGGCCAATTCTTCGACCGTGTGGAGACGCAATTCAAACAGATCGTGCGCGAGGGGCAGGCGAGTGCCGAGCTCTCATCCGATCTGGATGCCGCTGCGGCCGCCAATCTGTTGTTGGCGCTGGCCGAGGGACGCATCAACCAGTTTGTTCGCAGTGGGTTCAAGCGTTCACCGTTGGAGCGCTGGGAGAGCCAGTGGGAAGTGTTGCAGGCGACACTGTTCCGGCCGGCTGAGGTCCCCGCGTAGTCCGTCGAATCGTCCCCAGTTCAGGCGTTCACGCCTGCTTGAGCAGCGCCGGGCGTAAGCCGTCTATTTGGCCTTCGTCTGCATCAGTTCCCGAAACCGCAGGAGATCGCGCGCGTATTGCTCCTGGAGCGCTTTCATCTCCTGTTGTTTGTTGTCGAT
>JAWOIM010000527.1:0-6177 GCA_046484685.1 Chloroflexota bacterium
CGCGCCCCGCCAACAACAGCGACAGCAGCCTGGTTCCCCTCGTTTGCCATGACTGCCAGGCCAGCCAGAGGAGCAGCAGCAGTCCCAGCAGGGCCACAAACGTAGCTGCCAGGAGTCCCAGATAGTTTATAATTCCGTACAGCGTAATGACCGGCGGTGACTTCGGCACGTGAATCGCCGCCCGCGTCATAGTACGCAGGACCAGCCATTCCACCAGCGCCGCCAGCACCAGCCAGTAAACCAGGGTGCTTTTGTAAATTTTGATAGTATCCATTTATCACATTTTCCCAACCACGGCTGGAACGGATTCTCACGGATTTTTATCCGTAGTTATCCGTTTGATCCGTCAAATCCGTGGTTAAATTTTTCAACGCTTATCTGGTAGCCGGGAGAGGACAAAGACGAAGAGGGCCAGGCCCAGCACCAGCAGCAGCCCCAGGAACATGGGCGCCAACATGTAGGGCACGCCTTCCAGAGTATTGGCCGGTGGGCGGCGGTCCTCAACCGGTACGGCGGGTGCAGCCGGGGCGTCAGGTGCGACCGTATCTACTTCCACAGCCACGTCGCCAAGCTGTAAGGAAACCCACTGGGAGGTGGACTTTTGGCCGTTGCGCTCGTTGTTGGCCCCGTCCCAGGCGGCGAAGGCAACGGAGTAGACCTGCCCGTTTTCAAATTGGGCGTCGTCGGCTTCGGCCGTTACCAGGTCACGGGCAAAGATGACGCGCCATTTGCCGTCGGTATATTCGCCGTGGCCCCATACCGTTTGCCGACCGGCCGGCTTGGCCGTCAGCGAGCCAAAGCCACCGGAGATAATGTCCTCGACCGGCGTCTCATAGCTGGGCATGGCAAACAGGTTACCGGCCGCCAGCGCCGTCACGTAATTGACGTCCTCGTAGCTGGTCACAGGAGCAGCCGCCCCGGCTTCCTGGTCGGCAAAAGGGTAGTCGTCCACGTACATGTTGGGGTAGACGGTATCTACGTCGTGACGGCCGTTCATCGCTACCTGCCAGTCGGCCTTCCAATGCCAGATGTTGACGTCACCCCCCTGCTGCCCCATGCAGAAGAAGGGCTGCCCTTCAACCAGCGGGAACTGGATGGCCACAGAATCGGCGAAGTCTTGTACGCGCACAACGCTGTCATCCATTGTGTCATCGGTCCACTCAACCAGAAAAGCGATTTGTTCCTCGTTGTACAGGGCGCGGGTGGTCAGCTCTTTGACGTTGGCCTGGGGAAAGATGGGCCGGGCCACAATTTGGGCGCTGAGGGGGATGGAAACGGCCGTTGCTTCCTGCCACACCGCCGCCATCACGTCATCCACCGGCAGCCCATCGCTCACAGAGGCGGCCACAATAGTCACACCCTGGCTGCTGGCCAGCGGTATCTTCAAAAAGGTCAGCAGCGCGGCCAACGCCAGCAGGGAGATCAGTAGTAGTCGGGTTTTTGTGATCATAGTTTACTTCCTTAGTGAGAAGTAAGAAGTGAAAAGTGAGAAGTGATTATGCTTTCACTTTTTACTTTCTACTTTTTACTTTTACCGAATCGAATCTGCCCTCACAAATCCCTGCTCTCCCATACCGGCCAGTTCACAGGTGGCGCAGGAGAAATCGGGATCATACGGGGTGTGCTGTACTTGCTTCCATTTGGGCGTGGGCAGCGTGATACCCAGCCGGTCGGCATCGGCCTGGGTGAAATCGGCCGTAAATTGGGATAGCGGGGTAAAGAGTGTATCCG
Organism: Chloroflexota bacterium; assembly: GCA_046484685.1. Classification (GTDB taxonomy): domain Bacteria; phylum Chloroflexota; class Anaerolineae; order Promineifilales; family Promineifilaceae; genus SLGK01. The sequence goes on from JAWOIM010000527.1 coordinate 1,732, forward strand.
GTGCATTATGGGCTACGGCCTGGGCAAACAGTCCAATCCAGCGGCCCAAATGGTCTTCCAGGAATTTAGCCTGGGCCGCCTGGCAAATTTCGACCTGTTCGGGCATGCCCTTTTCCAGAGCATACGCTTCTTTGAGGGCCAGGGTGTGCATAAATTCCAGTTCGACGGCAATGTGATCCGGCCGTTCGCGCACGCCACCACCTATGTTAAAGCCAAAGGCGCGGTAAAAGCCGGCAATGTCGGCCATTTCCTGGCTCTGCCGGTATTCGTGAGGCAGGCCGTATTCGGTCTCGTAGCAAAGCGAGCCGGCCATGCCAAAGGTATGGCGGTGGGCGGCCTGCAACTCAGACAGATCGTCCATGACCGGCAGATCCAGCCTGACGGCAATCCAGCCCAACGACTGCACAATACCGGCCACCAGCGGCATATCTTCGGTCCAATTCTCACGCGGGTACAAAAAAGCATCGACCAAAAAACCGTATATCTGGGCGCGGCGGATGGCGTTTTCTATTCTCATGGTTACTCTCCAAATAGTGCGTAGTACGTAGTGCGTAGTACGTAGTGCGTAACTGCTTTCTACGCACTACGTGTATCTATATTGAATTCAACCGCTCTGCCGCCCGCTCGTGCAGCGGTTCGACAACGCTCAGGCGGGCCACTTCGCGGCCTCTGGCGTCGAAGCCGATGACGGTATCGTCGTACATTTGCCACGGTTTGCCGTTGATTTCCGCTTCACGTACCAGGGGGCCTTCCTCAATTTCAAAGCGGAAGACCATCGTCTGCGAGGCGCGGAACAACTGCATCAGGGCCAGCATGGTGCGAGAGGGAGCGGTGTAGAGGTCAATCGCCTCATCGACGCCGGGACCAAACATCTGGCGCAGATAGGGCCGTGGTGCCCAGCGGGGCGGAATGTAATAGATGTGGGGTTCAGTGCCGAACTGCGGATAAAGGGGCAGGGCCACCTTTTCCACTCGAATCATGTAATAAAGCGGGTTTTGTGGGTCTTCGGCCCAGGCCCCACTTTCGGTGATGTCTACCAATCCGTTAAGCCGAATTTTGCCGGGGCAAACGGCCATACAGCGCGTTTCCATAGGTACGCCGTCGCTCAGCGGATCATTGCCCTCAACACGAGGGTAGCAGCCGACACATTTTTCGCTGACGCCGGTGGTGCCCCGGTACATTGACTTTTTGTAGGGGCACTGTTCCACACATTTGCGGTAGCCGCGGCAGCGGGCCTGGTCGATGAGGACGATGCCGTCTTCCGGCCGTTTGTAAATGGCCTGGCGGGGACAGGCAGCGGCGCAGGCAGGATAGGTACAGTGGTTGCAAATGCGCTGCAAATAAAAGAACCAGGTCTGGTGCACGGGCAGCTTGGCTCCCTCTTCGCTAATGCCGTATTTGCCGCCCTTATATTTGGTGGCCGTGTCTTCGTAAAAATTGGGGGCACGCCATTCGTCGTCGGGGGGCAGGTAGCCCAACGCCTGATTACCGGTTTGCAGTTCACTGGCCGCCTCGGTGATGGTCATCCCATTGTAGACACCGTAGGGAGCTTCGTCGCTCGTCTGGCTGGTATCCCAGGCGGCCGTTTTGCCCGTTTGTTGGTGGGCTTCGTCCAACTGCTGCAAGATTTTTACATCCCAATATTTGGGGTAGCTGCCATACGGCTTGCTCTCGACATTGTTCCACCACATATACTCCTGCCCTTTGGAAAAGGTCCAGGTCGCTTTGCAAGCACCGGTGCAGGTCTGGCAGCCAATGCAGCGGTTGATATTAAAAACGGCCACAAACTGCTTTTCAGGATGCACCTGGTCGTATACATATTCCATCGGCCGGCCTAATTGCCAGTTATATACCTGTGCCATTGTTCACTTCCTTTTTTCAGTATTCAGTGTTCAGTATTCAGTGTTCAGTTTGACTGATTACTGTTTACTGAATACTGTTTACTGGTTGCTATTCAAATCGCCACTTCGCGCAAACTGTCTGGATTAATTCGCGTACGTAGGTTTCCCCTTTTTGCTGGTAAATGCGATAGGTGGCCAGGTAAAACGGGTTGGTGAAAAGAGTCATCAGCCGTTTCTCGTTCCAGCCGAGCATGACGTACTCCTCTACCAGGGCCTCGGCCATGGCTTCTAGTTGGCCGGCCTCACCGGGCATGACCATGCCTACCAGCTCGTAGGGGTCTTCTTCGTGCAGGGGCAAGGGTGTGCCATCGTTGCCGGCTGACCCATTGCCGTTGATCATCGGTAAAGGAATCTGGTTACTCATCCTGTACTCCCGTAGGCTGGGCTGCCAAACCTGTTATGACCTGCTCCCACTTGTGAATCAGGGTGGGCACACATTGGCAGCAGGCGCGAAACGGCCGTCCCTGGTATGACCAACTCAGCATTGGAATCTCATTTTCGCTGCGCTTACAGTTAAAGCAGCGGTCAGGTTTATTTTGGTTCATTGCTGTTCTCCGATATGGGCATAATACGTAATGCGTAACTCTCACACGCACTACGTATTACGTTACTTACTCATCTTCCTTGTCGTTAACGGCCGTTAACCCACCCGCCAGATATTTCTCCATAAACTCACTCTCGTGGCCGGGGGTAAAGCCGGTGAGGACCGGTTCCCATTTGCCACGGCCGTTAAGGCCACCATCTTCCGCCTTCACTACTTTCACCAGCGTCTCTTTAGGCACGGTGTTCAGGGCGTGGTTATCGGCCTCGCCGCCAAACATGAAAGCCAGGGCCACCTTTTGCTTGTGGAACAGCGTATCGGTCTGGTGCATGGGCATCGACCAGTCGCGGGTGATGGACTGCTGCGAGCCGTAGCGCAGGTTGGCCTGGTAGCCGGTGCCTTCCGATTTGGCCAGGCCATCGGGCCGGCTCTCGTGGGCACGCACCGATTTTTCGGTGGCCTGGAAGGGGCCATGTTTGAGCATGATGATGTGGTAGGGATAGGCCGGGTTATACTTGACGCGCAACATCAGGCGAGAAACTTTGTAGAAGAAGTCATTCTCGTCCCAGCCGCGATACGGCCGATCGGCCGGGTTGGCATCCACGTAGACATAATCTCCATCCTCAATGCCCAAATCCTGAGCCGCCTGCGGGTGCATGTGCAGTTGGTGGTCGCCCACGCCCGGCAGCCGCTTATCGACGCGGTAGGGGTCGCCAAAGTTGCTGTCCAGAATGATGGTCCAATCCACCGTACTCCAGGAGGAGTGGACACGGTGGCGCGTCTTGGGCGTCAGGCAGTAGAAATGGAAACCCTGCTGCCAGAGCGGGTTGGTTGTATTCTTGACCTGCGACCAGGGTTTGGCAATGTTGCGAATGGTGCGCTCGTCCCAACCCATCTCATCTTCGGGGATGCCGTAATCATCGGGGGTCAGGAAGCGCCCGCTGCTGACGATGACGTTGGGTAGATAGGGCGTCGCTTCCGGCCCTTCCCGGTGGCTGATAATGTTTTCGCCATAGTCGATGGCTTCAGGGATGTCACAGTAAGAAGCCAACCGGCCGCAGTCGGTAAAAAACGGCTCTGAATCATGCACCTGCTCCCAGAAGGGGATGCGCGGGTAGGTACGGAACATCATCAGGGCTGCACCCGGTTCACCATAGCGTCCGGCCATAATATCCTCATATCTATAGCCGCGTGTGGGCACAGACATGTCCAACAGCCGCTGGATGTAGACTTCCGGCCGGCCTTCCAGCATAAATTTCCAGTAATCGGCAAAGCGTTGGTCACCCAGTTTATCGCCAATGGTGGCCGCCAACTCGGCCAGAATCAGCCCATCGTCTTTGGTGTCGTACAGGGGTGGAATGCCACCCTTCCAGATTTGCAGGAAGGGGTTGGAGCAAGAGGCGGTCACTTCCGGCGTCTCAAATTCGGCCCAGGAGTTAGCCGCCAGACCGAAGTCAGCATACTCCACGCTGGAAGTCATCTCAATTTCTACGGCGATGATCAGGTCGATGAGCGGGTTGACATTTTTGATCATGTCGTAATGGTGCTTGGCGTTGTTGAGCAGGTTGACGTTGGAGTGAAACAGCACCTTGCTGGGGGTGGGCATATGGGTGTCGCCGGTGAAGTTGAGACGGCCGTATTTCGGTGTCTCCACAATCAGCGGCCGGTCGCCATGATTCCAGTAAGCCGGCTCCTCATCCTTAGCATAATCACGCACGGCCACATCCCGGCCGTCCAGCCGGTCGTTCAAATTGGGGCTAAACGGGTTCTCGGACACCCAACCCTTAAAACCCGGTCCGGTCCAGGGAGAAGCCTGGAAAAGGGCCGCCTTGTAGTTGCCGGCCCAGGTGTAGCAGCCCGCGCCCGGCTTGCCGATGTCGCCCGTCAACATGACCGGCAGGAATATGGCCCGGTTGGCCAGGGTGGCGTGGAACCAATGATTGATGCCTTCGACGATGTGGATGGCTACCGGACTCATGGTCACAATGTCTTCGGCCATCTCTT
>JAWOIM010000541.1:0-8044 GCA_046484685.1 Chloroflexota bacterium
TTTATCATGGCGATGCTGTTGGTGGGGGGGCTGCTGAATACGGCCCTTATCACCCGGGCCCAACCGGCCCCTGCTCTTGACTTAGAGATCATTAGCGAGATGACCGGTTACGTTGCCAGCGAGACGGCCGAATTGCCTGACTGCCAGTTTAGTGATGAGTATCAGGTCTATCTGTGTGAGCAGCCGGCGCCGGCTGAGTCCATCCAGTCCGATCCGGCTGCGCGAGCAGAGGCGATGTCCCTGCTCGTCAGCGGGGGTGCTCTTTTTATCATTAACTCCACTGCCAAACAATTGATGGTCTTTGACCCCGACACCGGCGATCTGGTGGACGATGCTTTTATTCAACTGGATGACGATGCAACGGGCACGGCGATCCATGCTCTTATCGGCCCCAACAACACCATCCTCATCTCTGACCAGATTCGTGATGTGGTCCACGAATATGACTTGGATGGTACCTATCTGGGCGTCTTTGCCCCGATCGGCGGTGCCGATCCCGCTATTTTAGATAACATTCGTGGTATCGCTCTGCGACCCAACGGCAATCTGCTGGTTACGGTTGCCTCCAGTGCTAATGCGGACGCTATTGCCGAATTTGATACGACCGGCAACTATCTGGGTAACTTTATCGACAACGGCAGTGGCGGTCTCGATTCTCCCTTTGATGTGTACGAACGGCCGTCTGTAGATTGGCTGGTTAGCAGCATTGGCAGCAACCAGATTTTACAGTATGAATGGGCCAATGGGGATCCTATTGGCGTCTTTGCCCCCATCAGCAGCTTCCCGCAGCAAATTTATGAAATAGAAAACGGCAATGTGCTGGTGGCCAATTTCAGTGGCACAGTCGGTGTGCATGAGTTTACCGCCGACGGCACGCTGGTCGGCGTCTACAACCCAACCGGTGTCAGCGGTAATCGTGGTGTCTATGAACTGCCCAACGGTAATATCCTGACCAGCAGTGGCGGCGGCGTTTTTGAAATTGACCGTGACGGCAACCTGGTTGAAACAAAATATGCAGGCGTGGCTCGCTTTATCCAGTATGTATTTATTGAAAATATTGACTTCAATAAAACGGTTGGATTGGACAGCTCTGACTGTGCTGAGACCAGCGACATTAGCGTGGGTCCAGATACGGCCGTTACCTACTGTTATGAGATAACCAACAACACATCCCTGACACTGACCCAGCATGACCTGGTAGACAGCCATCTGGGCACTATCCTGGACGAGTTCAACTTTGTCCTGACGCCGGAGGCCAGCATCTTTTTGACGCAGACGGCTCTCATCACGCAAACGACCGTTAATACCGCTACCTGGACCGCCTACAACCCCGGCCCGACCGACGTTTTTACCAGCACGTCTGAAGCTACCGTTACCGTGGTGCCGCCGTCAATTGAGTTGAACAAAACAGTCGGAACCGATATGTCCACCTGTGCCGACACCAATGAAATTGACGTGGCTGAAGGAACAATCGTTACCTACTGTTACGAAGTGTCCAACACCGGCCTGACTACCCTCGCGCTCCACGACCTGGATGACAGCGAGTTGGGCAACATTCTGGATGGCTTGAGCTTCAGTCTGGAGCCAGGAGCCAGTGCGTTTATTACCCAAACGGCTTTTATTACCGAGGCCACTGTAAATACTGCTGTCTGGACCGCCTATAATGCCGGTCCTACCAATGTGGTCACGGCCACCGATAGTGCTACCGTCACTATCCTGCCGTCCACCATTAGCCTGGCCAAAACGGTCGGAACCGATGCCTCGTCCTGTGCTGATACGAGTGAGATTGTGGTAGCTGGGGGCACGGTTGTTACCTACTGCTACGAAGTGACCAATACCGGTGCTGTGGCCTTGACGGTCCACGACCTGGAAGACAGCGAACTGGGCGATCTGCTAACCGGTTTCAACTTCAACCTGGAGCCGGGCGCAAGCCAGTTTGTGACAGAAACGGCCGTTATCACCCAAACAACCGTCAACACCGCCACCTGGACTGCTTATAATCCTGGCCCCTACGCCGTAGCGACGGCCAGCGATTCGGCCACCGTGACTATCCTCAACCCGGCCATCTCCCTAACGGCCACGGTGGGCCTTGACCCCGACGTGTGTGCGCTCACCAGCGCCATTACGGTCACGGTAGGAACCACGGTTGCCTACTGCTATACCGTCACCAACGAGGGTGATATCACGCTGGATGAGCACACCATCAGCGACAGTCTGTTTGGCCTCATCGACAGCTTCCCCTTTGCTCTGGAGCCTGGGGCCAGCGTTTCGCTGATCTACACCCAGACCATAACGGCCACTGCTAACTCCACCGTCGAGTGGCTGGCTGAGACTGGACCCTACCAGGCCAGCGCCAGCGACGATGTTAGCGTCATCGTGGAGGACGCAGATGTAGACTACCATCTGTATCTGCCGTTGATTGTGAGACCATAATCCATCGTGCGTAGAGCGTAGTGCGCAGCTAATTATTCAACCGCTGCGCACTACGCCACACGCCTATTATCCAGAATTTATGATTTTGCAGGTTCGTAGTAGCGGCTGCTTCGGCTGCGCTCAGCACATGTTTAGCCGTCTGACCGCTGAAGCGGTTACTACAAACCACCCCGCGAATTTAGAAAGTTGAGTTACAATGCTGCGGAGACTTTATGACCATTCAAGCCATCATTTTTGACTTAGGCGGTACGCTGATTGAATATGCGGGGCCGCATGATGCCTGGCCGGAGCTGGAAACGCCCGGCTTCACGGCCGCTTACGGCGTCTGGCAGCAGGCCGGCCTGAAACTGCCTGACTTTGAGCGGGTGCGACAGGCCGGATTTGCCCGGCTGCCCCGGCGCTGGCGGCAGGCCACGTTGGGTGAGGCCAATCTGCGCCTGGTCGATCTGCTGGCAGAAACGTTGGCCGATTGTGACCTGATAGCCATTTCACCCGAACTCCTCACCACGGCTGCCACCCAATATCAGACCGCTATCCAGCAGCAGGCCGCCATGATCCCCGACGCCCCCCAGGTGTTGGCCGGCCTCAAAGCAGCCGGCTACCGGCTGGGACTGCTTTCTAACACCATGTTTACCGGCGCGGCTCACGTGGCCGACCTGGAGCGGTTTGGCCTGGCCGGCTATTTTGATACCATGCTCTTTTCCGGCGATGCGGGCAAGTGGAAACCAACGGCCGCTCCCTTTTTGCAGGTAGCTGAGGAATTGGGGGTGGGGCCAGAAACGGCCGTTTATGTTGGTGATGATCCGGCCAGCGATATTGTCGGCGGCCGGCGGGCCGGTATGAGAACCATTCACTTCCAGTCCAGTGACCGCTTCCCTACGCCCAACGGCGTGATTCCCCACGCCCGCGTCGGGCGGCTGGCCGATTTGCCGCAAGTGATAGCGGAGATCGGTAAACGGTAAACGGTATTCGGTGAACGGATTATGGATAACCGATGACGGATTACCGAAAACGGAACGATGAGTAACGACAGCGCGCACAAACAGGCACAGACCCTTTGGCAGCGGGCCTACGAACACCAGATGAATGGGGAGTTTGGTGAAGCCATGCGGCTTTATAAAAAGTCGATAACCACTTACCCTACGGCCGAAGCCTATACCTTTTTGGCCTGGACCCACAGCACGCTGGGCCGGTATGAGTTGGCCATCGAGCTGTGTGAGAAAGCAGTAGAGATAGATCCCGATTTTGGCAATCCCTATAACGATATCGGTGCTTACCTGATTGAGTTGGGGCGGCATAAAGAGGCCGTTGCCTGGCTCAAAAAAGCGCTGGCAGCGCCCCGTTATGATGCGCCCCATTACCCGCTCCTTAACCTGGGCCGCGTTTACCAGGAGGAGGGTGACTACCGACAGGCCCTCGCTTATTATGACAAAGCGCTGGCACAAGAACCGTTTTACCAGCCCGCCCACTGGGCCAAACAGTTGCTCTGGGGGCGATTAAACTAACTACGCACTATGATTCCACAAGAACTCCAACTGACCAACTTTTTATCTTACCGCGAAACGGCCGTTCTCGACTTTACCGGGATTCACTTGGCCTGCATTTCCGGGCTGAACGGGGCCGGTAAATCCAGCCTGCTCGACGCCATGACCTGGGCCTTGTTTGGCAAAAGCCGCAGTAAAAGCGACGATGATCTGGTTAACCGGCGGGCCGCCCTCAACGGCGATCAGGCTGAAATACAGCTTACCTTCGACCTGGAAGGCAGCACCTACCGCGTTTTACGCCGTAAAAAGGCCGGCCGCTCTGTAGTGCTTGAACTACAAATGAGCGCGGGCGACAACCGCTGGAAATCTCTGACCGAAGGCGGCGTGCGCGAAACCCAGACGGCCATCGAAACACTGCTGCGCATGAATTACGACACCTTTATCAACGCCAGCTTTTTGCTCCAGGGGCAGGCCGACGAATTTACCACCAAAACATCCAGCAAGCGCAAAGAGATTCTGGCCGATCTGCTGGGCGTCAGCCAGTGGGACCAATACCGGGAGCAGGTAGCCGAGCAGCGCCGCCAGACGGAGGGCACGCTCAGCCTGCGCGATGCCCAACTAACCGACATTGAGCAAGAGTTGGGAGAAGAGGAGGAGCGGCAGGCCACTCTCAAGCTGGTGCAGGGAGAGTTGGACACGTTGAGCGAACGGCTTCAGGCCAAAGAGGAACTGCTAAAAGAAAAGCGGCGTATTGAAACGGCCGTGCAGCAGCAAAAAGAAACGGTGAAAAATTTAAGCCGCCGCCTGGAACAGACCCGCCAGACGCTGGCCAACCGGCAGCAAACCCAACAACAGCGCCAGGAAGAAGCGACCGCCCACCAGGCTCTCCTTGACGAAGCCGACACCATTCAGGCCCAATTTTCCGCCCTGCAAGCGGCCGACGCTTCTTTAGTTACCTGGCAGGAAAAGGCCGATCAGTTTAACCTTCTTCAGCAGGCCCGCCGCCCGCACGAACTGGCCCTTACTCAGGAACGCAGCCGCCTACAGCAGCAAAAGCAGCAGTTAGCAGAGCGGGCGGAGCAGGTGGCCCAGGCCGCCGCTGAGCGAGAGCAGGTGAGCGCCGCCCACACTGAGTTAACCCGGCAGTTAGCCGCTCTGGCACAGCAGATTGAGCAACTGGTCGAGCAGGAAGCGGCCTGGCGTGAAGCAGAGCAGCAGGTGCAGCAGTTGACCCATCAGCGCCAGTTGTGGCAGCAGGAGCAAAAGCAGTTACAGGTCAAAGCCGCCCGTATCGACAAGGGGATCCAGGAGAAAACGGCCGTTTCTCAAAACCGGCAGCAGGCCGAAAAAGCCCTGGTCGAAGCCCGCACCCAGCTAAGTAATCTGGCTCAGGCCCGCGAGCGACACGCCACCGCCCAGGCCGACCGCGATAACATCCAGGCCGAGCAGCCCCGGCTGCGCCAAAAAATGGACAAACTCAAAGAGCGCATCGAGCGCTTGGAAGATGAGGCGGAGGGAAGCTGCCCTGTCTGTGGCCAACCCCTTAGCGACGACCATCGCCGGCGTGTCCTGGCCGAGGTCAAGGCCGAAGGCAAGGAAGAGGGCGACCGCTTCCGATCTAACAAGGAGCGGCTTCAGTCGCTGGAGGGGGAACTGATCACTTTGACCCAGCAGTTGAAGCAGCAGCCAACACTGGAGCGGGAGCAGGAGACGCAGCAGGACCGTTTGGCCCGTGCCGAGGCCCGGCTGTCGGAAATTGAAACGGCCGTATCCGAATGGGAGGCAGGCGAAGCACAGCAGTTGCGCCACCTCGATAAACAGTTGGCCGATGACAGCGCCCTGCAAGCAGCCCAAAAGCAAGTGGCGTCCCTGGCTCAGGCCGTGGCCCAAAAAGAAAAGCTGGCCCAGCAGCAGCAGAGCGCTGAGCGTCAGCTTTCCCGGCAGGAAGCCCGGCTGGCCGAAATTGATAGGGCCGCCACGGCCTGGGAAAGTGAGGGCCAGGCCGCGCTGGCGGCCGTCAGCCAAAAGCTGGCCGATAATGACCTGCTGCCTGAGGCCCAAACCGCCCTGACCCAGTTAGACGAGCAAATAACGGCTTTGGCCTATGACGCCGAGGCCCACACGGCTGCCCGCCAGAAGCGTACCGATCTGGCTCCGGCCGCCGAGCGGCAGCAGGCCCTACAGCAGGCCCAGGCTGCCCTCAAACCGCTGCAAGATGTGCTGGCCGACCTGGCCAGGCAAATCGCCGAACAAGAGCAGCAGGTGGCCGAACTGGTAGAGCAGCGGGAAACGGCCGCATCCCAACTGGAAGCGCTGGCAGCCGACAGCAGCGACCTGCGCGCCCTGGAAAAGGAGGTCCACGATCTGCGCGAAGCCGAAATTCAGGCCCACCAGCGGGTGGGGGCCGCCCAACAGCGGCTCACCGTCCTTGATGATTTGCGGCAGCGGCGTACGGCTATCAAGACGGAACGGGCCGGCATTTCCCAGCGTATTCAGCGGCTCAAGCTGCTGGAAAAGGCGTGTGGTCGGGATGGGGTGCAGGCCCTCCTGATTGAGCAGGCGCTGCCCGACATTGAGGAGCGGGCCAATGAACTGTTGGAACGCCTGACGGGAGGTCAGATGCGCGTCAGCTTTGAGACGCAGCGCCAGCTAAAAAGCCGGGACGCCACCGTAGAAACGCTGGATATTCGCATCATTGATAACGCGGGGGAACGGCCGTACGAAAATTACAGTGGTGGGGAACAGTTCCGCGTCAATTTTGCCATCCGCCTGGCCCTCTCCCAGGTTCTGGCCAAACGAGCCGGGGCGCGGCTGCAAACGCTGGTCATCGACGAAGGCTTTGGCAGCCAGGATCCCGGCGGCCGGCAGCGCCTTGTAGAAGCTATCAATACCATTCAGGACGACTTTGCCCGCATTCTGGTCATCACCCACATCGACGAACTGCGCGACGCCTTTCCTACCCGCATTGAGGTGGAGAAGACGCTGGCCGGGTCGGTGCTGTCGGTGCAGGGATAATAAGAGGAAAAATAATTAATTGTTGAATTTGTGAATTGTTGATGAAGCACGGCAACACAAATGAAACGCACCCCCTGGCTTATTACCCGCTCATCGTCGGCAGACTGATAAAAAATGTAGTTCCCTTACCGACCTGGCTGCGGGCGGAGACACGGCCACGATGGGCGGTGATGATCTCTTTGACCAGGGCCAGGCCCAGTCCTGTGCCCCCGTAGCTGCGCGTGGCGCTGCCGTCAACCTGGTAAAAGCGTTCAAAAATTCGGTTCAATTGATCGGTCGGAATGCCAATCCCGGTATCGCTGACCTCGATTTTCATTTCATCGGCGTCGGTCCACAGCCGAATAGTAATGGTTCCCCCCTTGGGCGTAAACTTAAAGGCATTAGAGATCAGGTTGTCGAATACGCGCCGTAAATGGGTGGGATCACCGATAATGATGGGCATTGTCTGGGGTAGCGATGTTTTAAGGCTCAGACCAACTGCCTGCGCTTGCAGACGGTAGTCGGCTATCAGGGCGTTGACCAACTGGATAGGATCGATCTCTCGGCGACGAAATTCCTGTGTCTCAGCAGCCAGTAAAGCGGTCAGGTCTTCGACCAGATCGGTAAGCATCCGGGCACGACGGGCGATAATTTGTACGGACTCTAGCTGTTCGGCCTGAAGGGGACCAAAGGCACCGCTGTCGAGTAATTCGGCATGGCCGTAGATGATGCCCAGCGGGGTTCGCAGCTCGTGGGAAACATTTTGCACAAACAGATTTTTTAATCGATCCAGATCTTCCTGACGGTTGAGGGCATTGGCCAGAGCGTTGGCCCGTCGTTCTAGCTCTGTGTATAGGCGGGAGTTTTGGATAGCGACGCCGGCCTGCCGCGCCAAAGATTCGACCAGATCCAGGTCACGCTGCCTGAATCTGTCCTGGAGACCTGTTTTAAAGAGGCTGATTGTGCCCAGGCAAATATCACCGGGGGCGGTAATGGGGACGCCCAGAAAACTGGTTGCCCCCAATTTCACCATAGTGGGTTCTGCCAGGGGATGAGAGGGGTAATCATCGAGCAGTAGGGAGGACTCTGTTTCAGCAATTTCCCAGGCCAGCCCCTGGCCGCGGGGCAGCGGC
>JAWOIM010000601.1:0-9511 GCA_046484685.1 Chloroflexota bacterium
GTAGTGCGAAGTGCGTAGGGTGCTTTTTACGCAATACGCAATACGCAATACGCACTACGTGTTAAAGCCGCTGCTCTGGTAAACGTCCAGCGTTTTGCTTACCAGGAGGGCTTCGACGTGTGGTAAGCGTTCGATTAGCGCCAGGCCGTCTGCTGTGCCCATGACCATGAGGGCGGTACTGAGCGCGTCGGCGTCCAGCGCTGAGGGAGCGGTCACGGTGACGCTGGCTAATTCGGGTGGTGACTGTCCGCGGCGGGGGTCGATGATGTGGTGGTGGCGGAAGTCATTGCTAAAGGTGTGCCTATAATCGCCGGAAGTGGCCACCGCCTGAGCCGTGACTGGTAGATGAGACACGGCCGTTTCCGGTATTCTGGGATGGGCCACAGCAATTTGCCAGGGTGTGCCGTCGGCACGACGGCCGTTCCCCACCAGATCGCCACCCGCATCCACCAGGACGTTGGTAAAGCCAGCCTCACGCAGCAGGGCCACCGCGCCATCCACCACCCGCCCTTTGGCGATACCGTCCAGCGTAAGGGCCATGCCCGGCTGTGCCAAGGAAATGGTACGGCCAGTGACCACAATCTGCCGGTAATCGACCAGAGATCGTGCCTGGGCGCTGCCATTTTCTGACTGCCGTGCCCGGTCCAGCAGCGGCTTAATAGAAATGTCAAATGCGCCGCCGCTTAAGTCGCCATAGTGCAGGGCCAGGCCGATAACCTCCACCAGTTCCGGCGGGGCATTGGTCAATGCCCCTTCCCGGTTGAGTTGGGCTAACGGGCCGGCCGGTTGGCGATGGTCAAACAGGGTCACCAACCGGGTCATCTCGGCAAAGGTAGCAGCAGCCACCGTCCGGATGCGGCTGTCGTTGTCACCCACCAGGACCAGGTTGATAAGCGTGCCCATCAGCGTACGGCTTTCGCGCCAGACGGCCGTTTTTGCTGCCTGCTGCTGTTTATAACCCCCATAGCCGGCCGCCAGCAGACCGCCGGTAACGGCCGTTATCTGCAAAAATTGGCGGCGGGTCAAGGTGGGTTGGTTTGATTTGTTCATAGTCAGGTTCTCGTGAAACGTGACGAGTGAAAACCTCACGCATCACGTTTCACGCATCACGGCCTTTCTGGTGTTGCTGTTAGCTGTTGTTCATACTGCTGCATTTCGGCCGTTACGGTCAGGTAAATGTCCTGCTCTACCTCGAAAACGCCGCGAGCGTAAGCGGGCGTGGGCGGCGGGCTGTCGGTCAACCCTTCGACCCAGACAATGCCGATCAGCAGGATGGAAGCCAGCAGGAAGAGCAGCAGCAGCTTTTCTTTTACGTTTTTGCCGGTTGAGGACGCCATTTGGTCCAGATCTCCTTGACCCAGCGCCGGACGACGGCGATAAAATCGACCACCGGGTCCAGCGGGCAGAGGTAATTGCAAAAGGGACGGTAGATGGCCAGACTGGCCAGAACGATAATGAGCAGAAGTGCCCATTTAACGGCCGTTCCCTGAAAATCAAACAAAGTGTCAAACGGTTCATAGCTGGCCACCCCCGGCTGGCGTAGGGCCAGACCCAGAGTAACGGCCGTTAAGGCCAGACCGCGCTGCACCCATTTCAAGGAGTCGCTCCAGCGGCGGGGCCGGAAGACTTTGGCCCCGGAAACGGCCGCCAGACATTCCTGAAAGGCGCCAAAAGGACAAAACCAACTGCAGTAAGGGTTCTTAGCGTCTACCGTTGTCACAAACAGAATCCCGCCGATGAGCAGATACCAGTAAAGATTGCTGGTCCAGTCGGGCCAGTAGCCGCTCAGCAGGGAGATGACCATGGTGATGGTCAGGGGCATGGTGAAGATAAAACCCAGGATGACCATACCGGCGATCAGCGTGCCCCAGCGGATGCGCGTTTTCCACTGCCGGTTGCGCATTTTGTGGCCGACAAAACCGGCCGCATAGAGCAAAATGAGCGTAACTTCCGGCCAGCCGAACTGAATCGGCCGTTTTTCCGGCGGCAGCGGCTCATTTAGGCCATCGGCGGCAATCGAACGCACCGCCATGCGAACGGAAGCAGCGACCCCTTCGGCACTCATGGTGGCCCCGCTCACGGCGTCTATGTCGCTGCCTAATTGCAGGGGGGTGTTGATGGCACGGCCGTTAAACTGACCCAGCCATTCATTCCGCTCCAGCAGCCGGAAAAAGCCGGGTGACTCTCGCTGCTGCACTACCTTCACACCCACGACCTCACCGGCGGGATCTACGCCTACCAGCATTTCAATGGGGGCGGCGTAACCGGAAGCGGAGCCAACGGCCGCATAGCCCACAAGCTCACCGGTCGCATCAAGCCCCAGGTATAAGCCGCCCTGAGGTTGTATTTCCACTGCCCCCGGCAGCACCTCTGCGACCAGCGGCAGCACATCCGCTCCGCTGCTAACGTAGCCGTACGTCCAGGCAGCCACCACCAGCAAAACAGTAACCAGCAGCAATCGTCGTTCAATCAGATTTTTGCGTTGGCGGGGGGAGATGGTTGCCATGCTGTCGTACGTAGAACGTAGAACGTAGTGCGTAGTCAAACCTGACCTACGCACTACGCATTACGCACTATTGTTATTGATTCCGCCTCATAAACCAGACAACACCGCCGCCCAGTAAGAGGACGACAAAGCTAACCCAGAAGATGGTCGCGGCGCGTGGTTCCAGTTCGACTCCGCTGGCCATCGCGTTTTGGGCTATAAAGACCAACAGGAAGAGCCAGACGGCCCATAGAATCCATTCATACCAGGGCCGTGTTCTTATTTCAACGACATATTTTTCTTCAGACATTTTCTATATCTCCTGTACCGGCTGGTTGCTGTCAATGCCATATTCGGGCAGGTCCAACGACCACCATTCTTCGGCGCTGGCCTGTGTACCATAGCCGAATGCATCATCCATACTGCGGAAGAAGTTCACCAGGAAGGGTGCTTTAGCCGAACCGGCCTTGACCCATTCGTGGACCCACGCCTTATCCTTCTTAGCGAAGGGGCAGACGGCAAAACAAATCCCACAGTTGGTACCGGCCTGTTCACGCCAGTAGGCCATACAGGTTACGGCGTTTTCAAAGTAAGCTTTGTGACCGGGATTGTTCCAGCCACCCTGCGTTTCCCAGGTCGGTTCGTCAAGGAAGCTGAGCGATTCGGAGGGACAGGCTTCGGCACATTTTTTACAGCGCTTGCAAAACTCCATGATGCCGGCGTCAATCGGTTTATCAACGGCAACCGGCAAATCGGTTAACACTTTGAAGACGCGCACCATAGGGCCAAATTCGGGAGTGATGAGCCGGTTGAGCCGGGACATTTCACCTAACCCGGCCATAACGCCTAAAGCGGGTGAAATACCGAGCGCGTTGGTGCTGGATTCAGCTAATCCCTGGTAGCCCAGGCCGCGCAAAAACTGTTGCGCCGAGGCCTGGATGATTTCGCTGCGCGTGTAGGCCAACCGGGTTGTTTGTGAACCCAACTGCGTGGGGCAGCGCCGCATTGTTTCCGTGGACATTTGCACGGTGTAAACCATCACATATTTGCAACTGTTGGGGATGTAACGGGCGTCGTCAGTCTCAGAGGCTTCTAGTTCGTCGGTGAAGATTAAATCTTTGCCGTCAGGGTCTACGCCGTAAATCAGCTTGCGCGTATTCTCATCCAATTCAATAAAACCAACAGAAGCTGCGCCAAAGTGACGCATGGCCGCGCGCAGAATGCGGGCCGCCTCTTCGGGGGTGCCGCTCCATTTGGGCACACCCCGATCTTCGGGTGTGGGCACACTTTGTGGACCCAGGAAACTGCGGCTGGTGCCGACATGGGCCGCGCTAAGAGCATGGTCTTTGAGGGTATATCCATCCACATTGTCCAACATGCGCTGCAGCTCATTGCGCTGGGCCGCTTCGCTCAGGCGATCTACTTCGTCCGGCCCTACATAACCGGCCATTCCGGGGCCGCGCACGGTGCCGGTGCGCTCGTTGTAACGCTGCATCATATTCCAATCAATTTCTGTTGTCGGTTGATCAACAGTACGCACCCACCAGGGGCGCTTGGGACGACCGGCGGGGTCAGAGAAGGGGGCGGCTTTGAAGGTGGCGACGGTTTGGCCGGCCGCCGGTTTGACAACCGTGGCTACGGCCGCTGCGCCGGCGCCAATGCCGGCAAATCTCAAAAAGTCACGCCGGTTTAACTTAAACTTATCTTTATCCGACATCTGGTTTTCCTCCAGGTTAGAAGTGGAAAGGAAGAAGTAAGAGGTAAGAAGTAAGGAGTTAGAAGTGGTATTGTCGTCTCACTTTCCACTTTTCACTTTTTACTTTTTACTTTCTACTTACCACCTTCCACATTTAAGTAGTAGCTAATCAATGACTATACTGTAACAGGTGTGGGGCTGAGCCGGTATCGGGAAAAGCCTGAACTTTTGTGGTGATTTTCATGACACGGGGAGATTCTGGTCCTGTCTTTCTGCAACTCGCCTGCATCTGGTACAATGTGGTCATGAACCTACCCCCGCTGGAAATTACGGAGGAAGAAAGCGAATGATGGACCATCCTTTTACAATTGGCGGCCGTTACCAGAATCGCAATGGATCATACAAAGTATTGTCTCTGGCAGACGATCAGATGACAATTCTATATGAAAACGGCCGTGTGCATACGGCCAACATCCGATTGCAAGCACGCATTTGGGAAAATATCGAGATGGAGGAAAACGCTGCCGAACGAAAACCAACCAGAGTTGACAAAGAGGAGGAAGGGCTAGATTCCTGGCCAATCAAGGAACTGGTGCAAGAGGTTCTGCAAACCAGATTTGAAGCACCACATCCCACCGACATTATCGATCAGGTGTGCCTGGCGATTGAGAACAATCCTGAATGGCACCGCCGGTATAAGGCGTTGGTACAGCATTTCAGCAGCCAGGGCAAATACGGCAAACTCACAGTCAACTCTTCCATTGGCTGGTTTACCAAGGATCTGACGGGTATGGTGACATTGAAAGCAGGCAATCTGGCTAAAAGCACATTGATCGAATCATATTCTACACTGGGCTATGCAAAAAATGCATGAGAGAATGTGGGTTACATTGATGGTGGCACGGCAACGGCCGTTACGATTGAAATAGCTATCAGTCTATTCAAGCTCGCTCATATAATCATCCAAAATACCGGCGCGGAGGGCAAATTTCACCAGGTCGGAGCGCTGCGCCAGCCCCAGCTTTTCCATGGCCCGATGGCGGTAGGTGTCTACGGTGCGCGGACTGATGATCAGCTTGTCGCCTATTTCACGGCTGGTAAAACCAACGGCCACCAGGCGCAGCACCTCCTGCTCCCGCTCAGACAGATCGTTAAACTGTTCTGTTTCACCCACCTTTGTTTCAGTAAAGCGTTCGACCAGGGCGGTGGCGGCCGTGGGGTGCAGGTAACGTTCGCCGCGCAGGACCACCCGGATGGCCTGGAGCAGGCTGGTGTGGGTAGAAGATTTGGGCACGTAGCCGTCGCAGCCGGCTTCAATGGCCGGAATCACGAATTCGCGGCGGCTGTACATGGAAAGGACCACGATGCGGCTGCTTTTGTTTTCCTGCCGAATGGCGCGGATGGCCTCCAGGCCGCTCATATCGGGCAGGCCCAAATCCATAACGATGACGTCGGGCCGGTAGGATTCGGTGAGGGCGATGGCTTGAACGGCCGTTCCCGCCTCAGCCACCACGACCATATCCGGCTCACTTTCCAGCAGCGCCCGCAGCCCGTCGCGCAGCACCTTGTGATCATCAACCAGTAAAATTGTGGTCTTGTTGTCCATATCTTTTATGCCTCATCATTGACGGCGGACGGAAGAAGCTCATGGGCTCCGTCCTCCGTCTTCCGTCCTTCGTCAAATACCTCGCCCGACGCTATCGGAATGAGCACCTGAACGGCCGTGCCCTGGCCTGGTGCCGAATAAACCGCTAACTGCCCGCCTGCAATGGCTGCTCGCTCGTGCATACTGATCAACCCCAGATGTCGCCGTTTGGCCGGTTCAGGTAAATGGTAGGGAGAAAAGCCACACCCATCATCCTCAATACGTAAGGTGATGCCCTGGGCTTCAGCCGTCAGCACCACTTCTACCCGGCGTGCCTGCGCATGGCGCACCACATTGGTCAGTGCCTCCTGAGCAATGCGGTAGAGACTGACCTCAATGCCCGGTGGCAGCATGGAGGCCTGCCTGTCAAAACAGCAGTCGTGGGCCAGTCCCGCTTCCTCGGCCATGTCCTGCACCAGCGTTTCCAGAGCAGCCGCCAGCCCTAACTCCTCCAGGGCGGCCGGTCGCAGCCGGTGGGATAATTCACGTACCTGTTCAATCGTGGCCGACACCACGTCCAAAGCGTCGGCCAGACCGCTTTGTAATGCCGGCGACTCTGATTTTTTCTCCAGCGTTTTGAGGCGGACCAGCAGACTGGTTAACATCTGGCCGGCCCCGTCATGCAGTTCACGCGCCAGCCGTTTACGCTCATCTTCTTGTGCTTCAACCAGCGATTCCAACAGCGCCTGCCGGGCCATCTCCTTCTCGGCCAGCTTCAGCCGCAGCCAGGCATTGGCCACAATTTCCGAAATCTGGGCCCCAATGGCGGTCAGCAGTTCCAGGTCATCGGCCGAGAGCGTTACATCTGCTTCACACAGCAGGTTGATCACACCAAAATCTTGTTCACCGGCTTCAATAGGAATAGAAATATGCGTTTGGGGGTGTTGGTGTGAGGCCCACGCTTCCAGCCGTTGGCAGGGGCGTTTGGCTGCCACCGGCGGCAGCCCTCCGTCAGCCACGGCCTGCTGGCAATGGCAGAGCGGTGCCCCATTTTCCTGGTTCAACAAAAACGGTTGTAAGCTTTCGGGGACGCCATACCAACTGGCCAGATGAAAGAGTCCCTGTTCCGGATCGCGCAGGTAGACCCAGGCGCTGTTTAGGCCCGTCACCGTCACAATTTTTTCCAATACCCGGTAGAGGACGTCATGGATTTCCGCTTCCTGATCGGCGGCCAGGATGATCTGATTGATTGTTTCCAGGTGGCGGTTGGTGCGGGCCAGGTTCTCCTGAGTGGCTACCAGGTGGTCGGTCATGGTGTTGATGGCTACGGCCACTTCACCAATTTCGTCGTTGGACCAGACGGGGGCACGCACGTCGAGGTGGCCGGCAGCAACCTGTTGGGCCATGCGGCGCAGGGCCAGCAGGGGCCGGGTGAGGACAAAGGTTAAAAAGGAGGCCAGGATGATAGAGCTGGCCGCCGCCAGGAAAGTAACCAGCAGCACGCTGCGACCACCGGCCCGCATGGCCGCCGAGACGCGCACGTCGGTTAATATATAGGAAAGCCAGTCAGAGAGGCCGGTGGTAATCCAATAGTTGAGGGACAGCCCTAGAATGATGACGGGCAGCAGCACAATGCCGGTGATTTTGACGCGCACCGGCACAGAGAGGACCACGTTATAAATCCAGTCACCGATCTGACCCGGCAGCATTTTTAGGATTTGTTTTAGATTGGCGTCAGTTTTTGGTTGCCACATGGGTATATATATAGCTTGAAGTGGCACCCGCAGTTAGAGGCATTCCTCATATGTAAAACTGCCAATTGTCAGGAAATGATCTTGAATGAGGAAAACCTGGGCCAGGAACTGGCCTACATTCGTGACGACCCCTATCTGGAACAGATTTAACCCACTCTGCCGTGCCACAGGTCAGATGATGTGTACGGCCATTTTCCCCAATTCCCCTAACTTTACGGCCGTTGTGCGTCTAATTATTAGGGCGAAAAACAAGCCTGGGCCAACGAGCTGCTGGAAACGGTAGGGTTATGGAGTTCCTTTAACTGCTGCTATAGTCCAAGAGGCGATACGTCATATTCGCTTCTTGTTCCATGCCCAGGGCCGTGAAAATGTGCAAGGCTATCTCAAGGGCCTCTCGCCCCTGATCGTGTTCCCCTTGTGCCAGACGCACCTCGCCCCAGGCACGTCGGGCATAGGCTTCCATGTAGCGGTCCCCATTTACTTCGGCCTGCTGCTGGCTGTGCTGGAAATAGGTGGCGGCCTGTGGCAAATCCTCGGCGGATCGGGCCACCAGTCCCAGGGTATAGTAGGCATAAGGCTGTGTATGGGCCTCTTCCAGACGTAATACCTTATGGGCAGTGGCGACGGCCGCTTCAGGATTGCCCGTTTCATAATAGGCTTCGGCCAGGGTGGAGGCAGTGACGGCCGTCCAGTAGGGCATCCTCGCCCCGTCAAAAAAGGCCACGGTCGGTTCGGCCACCTGAATGGCCTCATGAAAACGGCCCGCCTGGAAAAAATGGGCGGCGATAGAGCTGTTCATTTTTTCCAGGCTCAGCCGGTCGCCCACGCGGGCAAAAAAGTGGGAGGCTTGCTCGGCATGATGGAGCGCCTTGTCTAGCTGCGCCATCCGCCCCCATGTTTTAGAGAGTTCCCTGTGCGTACGGGCCAATCCCGGCTCATAGCCCGCTTCCGTTGCAAATTGCAAGGCCGATTCAAAAAAGGCACCAGCCTGGACATAGTCACCGCTTTCCTCTTTGACAATAGCCTGCAAATGAGCCGCTTCATATTGCGCTAACTGCGCCTCACGCCACGCTTCTTCGAGCTGGCGCTGCTGAACGTGGGTAATGCCGCGCTGGTAATGAAAGTGGACCAACTGATTGAGCAGCCCGGCGGCCACAGCCATCCCTTCCTCATACCGCTCCAGGGCACGATGGGGATAACCCAGGGCGTTGAGGAACTCCCCTTCCAGCAGCGCTGCCCGGGCAGCCATTTCACTGTTGCGCGACCAGGAAACGGTTTTAACGGCCGTTAAGCCCGCCTCGGTCGCTCCCTGAAGCTGGTACAATTCTGCCTGAATCAGCGCCAGTGCCTCCCGTTCGCGCCGCTGCAAATGCCGGGCCGACACCTGTTGAAAAAGAGCCAATGCCGTGCTGCCGTAACCGCGTCCAACTTCTTGCTGCCGTTGTGGGAACCAGACGCGCACGGCCGACTGCGCTTCGCCGGCCTGGTGAAAATGGTGGGCGGCCGCCGTAAACTCGCCGCGCATAGCGCGAATTCCGGCTGCCGCCAGGTGACACTGCTCGCGCAGCACAGCCGGGAATCGCTGCCCATCGTCGTACAGCAAATCGCGAATAACAGGCAGCAGGGCCATGCCGCCCCCACCATCCTGCTGGACTAACTGCGACTGTAAACGAGACAGCGCGTCGGCATTACCCCAGGCATCCATCGGAGCCGGACTGCGAAAAACGCAAAGCTGTTGTAACAACGCCTGCTCATCTGCCGCCAACCGCTGCCATAGAGAGTGCCAGAGGGCGTGCAGGGCAGGTGTGTGTGGCAGCGCCCGGCTTACTTCGGCCAGGGGCAGGCCGCTCTGGGCCAGGGCCAGACTAAGCTGTAGCAAGCGGGGGTTGCCGCCGGTGTAAGTGTGCAGGTTGGTCAGGTCAGCGGGCGTATAGGTGATAGCGGCATTGGTGAGCAGCTCGCCCGTTTCCGGCAGTGTCAAGCCCGGCAGG
>JAWOIM010000654.1:0-4291 GCA_046484685.1 Chloroflexota bacterium
CGCTGGCCCGCACCACCTAGCAACAAGTTGCGCCCCACGATTTCTTGCCATACTCCCCTGGTCTGGGTCTATGTTTAACTGCGAAAAAACACGGTATACTACTATAAAGAATAAATTTCAAGGAGTAAATTATGCGTGGATTAAGAGTAGTATTGCCCTTGTTGCTCGCTGTAATGGCACTGGTCTGGTGGCAGCAGCTTCTTTTGGCCAATATAGGGGCAGAAACGGCCGTTGACCGCCCCCACGAAGCAATCATCCTGCCCGGTGACACCTTTGCCGATTGGCTGGGCGTTTCTTTAGAAGAACTGGCCCTCTATCGCTACCGGGATGGCGCCTGGGAACCGGTTCCCTTTCAGATAGATGAAGTGGATGAAACGGGCAGCTATGTAGCCCAGTTTGACGGACTGCTGGGGGCCAATGATGAACTGGTATTTATGAGTGCCGACAGCGGCACCTGGGTTAGCCCCACGCTGTGGGTCAGCGACAGCCTGGCTTTACAGCGGCCCCGGTACGTCATCACCATCACCGATCCGCTTGAGCCAGAGGCGATGGGCTGGGTCTATCTCTACCGCTCTACGACGCTGCCCCGTTCTGATACAAGTTATGTCAATTGGGACAATGAGGCACAGACGGCAACGGCCGTTTCCTACACCCTCTCTTTTACCCCCGACGACTTTTTAGGGCTGGCGAGCCTCTCCCTCAACGATCAGCCCCAGGACGTTCTGGACAGGCAAAAGCTCCGCCTGGAAGGGGAATTATTCGGCTTTGGCTTCTCTCGTACAGAAGAGAGTATTCTTGAATTAATTGATGAACCGGTGACGCTGACGCTGCCTATCACCGGCCCGATCCGCGCCGTTGGTCGCAGCGACTTGCAGCAAGCCGTTTTTTATGGCCAGCAGACATCACTTGGCTTTACTTTCTCGCTAGATGATTTACCCATCGGGACAACCGTACACAACCTGCGCCTGTCGCTGGACCTGGCCAACCCGGAGACAAGCGGCCTGGCTCCTGTCACCTATTATGACAGCAACCTGCCGGCCGGTGTAGCGGTCGATGGGTCGCCTGACGCCGTACCGGAACAACCGCTGGCCGATTGGCAGCAAATTGATGGTGTTTATGGGGGTTTTGTTTCATTGTTAACTGTTTCAGCGGACAGTGGGCAAACAGGAACCTATTATCTGGATGATGATACTTTGGATCCGGACGATACGGGAGACGGCCGTTCCTATGGTGATGCCGGTTTCTTTATTACCAATCCCGAGGGGCTGCTCCAGGTTCAGCAGACCGTCTACTTTTTAGCCGGCCAGCAGGGTAATCTGGGCCAGACCTTTGCCCAACAGGCGGCCAATCCTTTGCAAACAAACAGCAGCCAACAACCATCTCCCATAGAGCCAGAACCATCTCCTTATACCCTCTTCTTGCCCTTCGTTCTTGGCTCATAGATGCGTCTTCTTCGAAAATAGACCATGGACGATAGACGGTACATCCAATCTGATCCGGCTGGTGTTAATAACCGGTGAAAACACTTTGTTTTGACGCAAGATGGCGTAGAGTTACTGGTGTAGGTAGGTAACAGTGGACTGGAACCAAAATGAGCAAACAATCTGGTTCCAGGGTGCACATGCAGCCATTTGAGAGTCTGATTTATCGCTATAGTGGCTGGTGTGAGCAAACTATTTAGGCAGAAGATCGTATGTTGAGAGAGGCAGAAGAACATCAGCGGTTGCAGGCAATATTTAACCATGCCCTAGACGCTATCTTTTTAGCGGATGATGAGGCCCGGTTAATTGACGTTAATCCGGCAGCATGCCGCATAACGGGCTACAGCCGTGATGCGCTTTTGCAACGCTCTCTATGGGACATTACACCCCCGGCCTATATAGAATCGGGGGAGAAAAGCTGGCAGAAATTGTTAGCCTTTGGTCGTCAGACAGATGAAGGCAAGCTGCTCTGCTCTGATGGGTCAATAGTACGAATCGAATACCATGCCGCCGCCAATATTATTCCCGGCTTACACCTTTTTATCTTGCGCGACATCAGTGATCGCAAGCTTGCCCAACAGACCCAACAATATCTAAACAGGCAGCTCCAGCGGCGCAGTCAAGAACTGGTCGCCCTCTATGAGATTGGTCAAAAATTTATTACTACCCTTGATCTGGAGCAGATTTACCAGACCATGTATGATGAGATTGGTCAACGTCTGTTAAATTCCCCGCATCTGGTCGTTGCCCTCGTAGATGAGGATAGAGAGGCGATCATTTGTGACTTTGCTATTATCGATGGAGAACGTATTGATGCCACCCAATTTCCTCCCATACCGCTCACCGGTATCAATGGTGAGGTGATTCGCAGCGGTCAGCCACGTATTGTTGATGTACGGCAAGCGCTCAGTAAAATCGACGAGGACAACAAGGCCCATATTGGTGATGAAAGGCAGACGTTGTCAGGTCTTTACGTGCCACTGATTACGGGCAACAAGGTTATTGGCACCATCAACGTGCAGCATTATGAAGCTGATGCTTACTCTGAAACAGATTTAGCCTTGCTCTCAATCCTGGCCAGTCAGGCGGCCGCAGCCATCGAAAACGCCCACTTGTTTCAGCAGACACAGGAGGAAATTCGTGAGCGGCAGCAGCGAGAGCGTGAATTGGCGGCCATTGCGGGCATGTCGGCGGCTTTGCGCAGCGACCTGACACGAACCCAAATGCTGCCGGTTATTTTAGACCGCCTGCTGGACCTGTTGGGCGCTGAAGGGGCCGGCTTAGCCGCTTATGATGCCGTCGCGGACAGCATTGTCATCGATCTGGCTCATGGGGTCCACAAGGACCTATTTATGGGCTTAAGCTTTAATTTGGAAGGAACTCTATTTGGCCATGTGGTGGCTTATAACGAACCCTATATAACGGCCGATAGCGGGCGCTCTCGACTATTCCAGCAATCTAAATTACCGGCCGGTTTGCCCGCTTTTGCCTGTGTGCCGCTGAGTGTGCAGGAGAAGATTGTGGGTGCCTTGTATGCTGGCCGACAAGCGCCATTTTTACCTAAGGAGATAGGGTTGTTAACGGCCGTTGCCGACATTGCCGCCAATGCAATTCACCGCGCTACCCTGTATGAGCAAACCCAAACTCAGGCTGAGCAAATCGCCCAAATCATTCGCAGCGTACCCGATGGCGTCTTGCTGCTGGATGAACAACGACGGGTTCTGCTGGCTAATCCGGCAGCCCAAACGCTGCTGGCCTCGCTGACCAAAGCGCAGGTTGGGGATACGCTTACCCAACTGGGTCAGATACCCTTGGATGAGCTGCTGGTTGCCGCACCAACCGAACAATGGCATGATGTCAGAAACGAAAAACGCACCTTTGAAATAATTGCCCGTCCCCTGGCCGCCGGCCCGACAGCAGCCGGCTGGGTTCTGGTTATGCGTGATGTCACCGAAAGCCGATTGGTGCAGCAGCAGCTTCAGCAGCAAGAGCGGCTGGCGGCTGTAGGGCAACTGGCCGCCGGTATTGCCCACGACTTTAACAATCTTATGTCAATTGTGCTGCTTTATACGCAGTTGATAGCCAGTTCCTCAGATTTAAGCAGCCGTGATCGAGAGCGTCTGGCTACCATTGGCCAGCAGGCAGAACATGCGGCTCGTATGATTCAGCAAATACTCGACTTTAGCCGCCGCTCAGTTATGGAGCGGCAGCCGCTGGACTTGCGGGCCATTATTGAGCAGCAGGTAGAGCTGCTACAGCATACGCTGCCCGAATATATTGACATTGTGTACGAGCGGCGACCTGGCCAATATCTGGTGCAGGCCGATCCCACACGCATGCAACAAATTATTGTGAACCTGGCGCTCAACGCACGAGACGCTATGCCTGATGGCGGGCGCTTAACCTTTAGCCTGGAGCGGTTAGAGGTCGATCAAAGTGGGCAGCGACTACCACCCGCAATAGCCAACGGTCAGTGGATCCGTCTCATCGTGCGTGACACAGGTGACGGCATTGCCCCAGAAAACCTGGACCATGTTTTTGAACCCTTTTTTACGACAAAAGCACCCGGAAAGGGAACAGGCTTGGGTTTGGCTCAGGTCCACGGTATTGTGGCCCAGCATGGTGGCCACATTGTGGTAGATAGTCAGTTGGGAACAGGCACGGCCGTTATCGTTTATTTGCCCGCCCTGCTCTTGCCCACCCCATTACTGCAAGCTCCTTTGCCGGCCGACCTGCCACAGGGAAACAGAGAGCTGGTGCTGGTCGGCCGGCAAAGGAGCTTGCAGTAATGGGGTGGGCAAGAGCAGGGC
>JAWOIM010000670.1:0-12187 GCA_046484685.1 Chloroflexota bacterium
GGCAGCGAGAGTAACACTTTTTTTGAGGCAACCCTACCACCTCCGGTAACATTTTTAATGAGTCAATGCGCCTTCTGGACCATTAAGCCCATGTCTTATACAATCCATCCTATGAAACAAACATCCCCTTCCCGCCGATCATGGCGCGTAACTATTACGCTGTGGGGTGTTTTTCTAATTGGGGCCTGGAATGTGGGCCGGGCCTGGGCACTTTGGCAGCAGGGTGAGCTGCTGCGTGAGTTAGGTGCACGGCCGAATCCTGGCCTGATTATGGGATTGGCGCTTATCTGGGCTGTTGTCTGGTTTGGGTGGGGTGTGGCGCTGTGGCAAAAACGGCCGTTTACCAGCTACACTATTCCCGCCACACTGATCATTTACGCCCTGTACGAAATCAGCCTACTCACCTGGCTGGCCGCTACACCGCCTCCTCAACAAGGCTGGCGCTTTCACATCCTGCTGTTTACAATAATGACCTTCTTTAGCCTGTGGAGCTTCAACCACGCCCCGGCCCTATCCTATTTTAAAAGGCAGAAGGCAGAAGATAGCAGCCAAAAGGAAGAAAAGGAAATATGACGGATTCAAGAATAGAATATCTCCGCACCCTCAAAGCACAATCCCAGCAAGGTGGTGGTGAGGCTCGCATGGCCCGCCAGCGCGATAAGGGAAAAATGACCGCCCGTGAGCGGATCGACCTGCTGCTGGACAAAGGCTCGTTCCGTGAAATCGACGCCTTTGTTATCCATCGCGAAAAGAAATTTGGCATGGATAAACAGAAATTCTTAAGCGACAGCGTCGTGACCGGATGGGGTACGGTAGACGGCCGTCTTGTTTACGTATACAGTCAGGATTTCACCGTCTTTGGTGGCAGCCTCAGCCAGGTCCACGCCGAAAAAGTATGTAAAATCATGGATATGGCTATGCGTAACGGCGCGCCTGTTATCGGCCTCAACGACTCCGGCGGCGCCCGCATTCAAGAAGGCGTTGTCAGTCTCGGCGGGTATGCCGACATCTTTTTGCGCAACACCCTGGCCTCCGGTGTTGTGCCCCAAATTAGCGCCATCATGGGCCCCTGCGCCGGTGGGGCCGTTTACTCCCCCGCCCTGACCGACTTCATCTTCATGGTCAAAGAGACCAGCCACATGTTCATTACCGGCCCCGACGTGGTTAAAACCGTCACCGGTGAAGAAGTCACCTTTGAAGAACTAGGTGGGGCTATGACCCACAACAGCCTCAGCGGCGTGGCCCACATGGCCACCGAATCAGAAGCCGACTGTCTCTACCTTATCCGCGAGATGCTCAGCTACCTGCCCGCCAACAACATGGAAGACCCTCCCTTCACGCCGGGCAAAGATGATACCCTGCGCACCGAAGCCGCCCTCGATAGTCTGGTTCCCCAAAATCCCAACAAACCCTACGACATCAAAGAGGCCATCCGGCTGATTGTCGATGAAGGTCATTTCTACGAAATTCACGAACATTATGCTCAAAATATTGTCGTTGGCTTTGCTCGTCTGGGCGGCTACAGTATAGGCATTGTGGCCAATCAGCCCATGGTTCTGGCCGGGGTACTCGACATCGACGCCAGTGAAAAGGCGGCCCGCTTTGTCCGTTTTTGCGACTGCTTTAATATCCCCCTGATTGTCTTTGAAGATGTGCCCGGCTTTTTGCCCGGCAAAGACCAGGAATATGGCGGCATTATCCGGCATGGAGCCAAACTGCTCTACGCCTTTTGTGAAGCAACCGTGCCCAAAATCACCGTCGTTACCCGCAAAGCCTATGGCGGGGCCTACTGCGTCATGAACTCCAAGCATATTCGGGCCGATCTGAACCTCGCCTGGCCCACGGCCGAAATCGCCGTTATGGGGCCGGAAGGAGCCGTCAACATCATCTTCCGCCGCGAACTGGACGAAGCTGACGACCCCGAAGCCCGCCGAGCCGAACTGGTCGAAGAATACCGCAACGAACTGGCCAACCCTTACGTCGCCGCCCAACGAGGCTATATCGACGACGTCATCGAACCGAGCGAAACCCGACCTCGTCTCATCAATGCCCTCAACATGCTGCAAAACAAACGGGACCAGAACCCGCCGAAGAAGCATGGGAATATACCCCTTTAGCGTGATGCGTGAAACGTGAAACGTGATGTCTTAAATGCAACGCATCACGTTTCACACTTCACGTTTCACTTCACCAAGTTTATGAACAATAGAACCCTTCTCACCAAAAAATTCGACAAAGTTCTCATTGCCAACCGGGGCGAGATCGCCATGCGTATTTTGCGGGCCTGCCACGAGCTGGGGCTGGCAACGGTGGCCGTCTATTCTGACGCCGACCGCAGCGCGCCCCATGTCCGTTTTGCCAACGAAGCCTATCATATTGGTCCCCCGGCCGCCCGCGACAGCTATTTACGCATCGACAAACTTTTGGATGTGGCCAAACAATCCGGAGCCGACGCCATTCATCCGGGCTATGGCTTTCTGGCCGAACGGGCCACATTTGCCCAGGCTTGTGTAGACGCCGGTATTGTTTTCATCGGCCCCTCGGCCTACGCCATTGAGGTAATGGGTGATAAACAGACGGCGCGGCAAACGGTAATGGCGGCCGGCGTGCCCGTTGTGCCCGGCACGCCCCCCGGTCTGGACAACGAAGCCCTGAACGCTGCCGGAATTGAGATGGGCTTTCCGCTGCTGGTTAAAGCGTCGGCCGGCGGTGGCGGTAAAGGGATGCGTCCTGTTTATGAGGCAGCCCACTTGCCTGATGCCATTGCCGGTGCTCGCCGTGAAGCCCAGGCCGCCTTTGGTGACGATACCGTCTATCTGGAAAAGATGATTACCGAAGGTCGCCACATTGAAATCCAACTATTGGCCGACGCCCACGGCAATATTATCTACCTGGGCGAACGGGAATGTTCCCTGCAAAGACGCCACCAAAAGCTAATTGAGGAGGCTCCCTCGTTTGTCGTCGATGAGAATTTGCGCCGGCGCATGGGGGAAGTAGCCGTGGCCGCCGCCCGTGCTGTAGATTATGTCAACGCAGGCACAATTGAATTTCTGGTTGATAAGGAAAAGAATTATTACTTCCTGGAAATGAATACCCGCTTGCAGGTGGAGCATCCGGTAACGGAACTGGTCACAGGCATTGATATTGTGCAAGAACAGCTTCGTATTGCTCGCGGCCGGCGGCTGCGCTGGACCCAGGCTGATGTACGGATGCAGGGCTGGGCCATTGAATGTCGCATCAATGCCGAAGACCCCTACAACAATTATTTGCCCTCGACCGGCGTGATCTCCACCAGCCGGCTGCCGACCGGTCCCGGTGTGCGCGTGGATACCGGCGTTTTTCCCGGCTATGAGGTGACGCCTTACTACGATTCGATGATCAGCAAACTGATCTGCTACGGCGAAACGCGCGGGGAGGCGGTGCTGCGCATGCGCCGCGCCCTGGAAGAGTACCGCATCATGGGTGTGAAAACCAACATCCCTTTCCACCAACATATGATGGACAGCCACCGCTTTCTGACAGGCCAGTTTGACACCAAGTTTGTGGAGGAACGTTTTAGCATGGGTGACCGGGCAGCGCCCCACGAATTGGAAGCGGCTATCTTAGCCACGCTGGTCGCCCACCGGCAGAGTCAGCAAGCCAGCCAGATTGTGGCCCCCGGCGAGCGGGATACAAGCAACTGGAAATGGTACAGTCGTTGGGAGCGCCTGCGGCGGTAGACAACATTAACCACGGATTTTACGGATAAAACGAATTTTTACGGATTTTTATCCGTATTTATCTGTTTAATCTGTGTCATCCGTGGTTAATTCAGAGGTGAAGTGTGAAATATTTTACGACAATTAACGATACGGAATATGAAATTGACATTGACCATGATAACCAGATTCGGGTCAATGGGGAAACCTATGAGATTGACTTCCAGCCGCTGCCGGAGGGAGGGATGGTCTCCCTTTTGTTGCAGCAGCATTCCTTTGAAGCGGCCGTTGAGGCGCGGGAAGGCAATAACTGGGAAGTATTGATTCAGGGAGAACTGTACCCGGTGCAGGTACAAGATGAGCGTACGTACCGGTTGGCCAAAGCGCGGGGGGTGACAACGGCCGTTACCGGCGAAGCGACCATCAAAGCCCCCATGCCCGGTCTGATTATTGCCGTACCCGTCACGCCGGGTCAGACGGTGCAAAAAGGAGAGCAGATCGTTATCCTGGAGTCAATGAAAATGGAAAACGAGCTGCGTGCCCCTCGCGACGGCCTCGTTCTGCGCGTCAACGCCCAACCTGGCGACAGTGTGGAAAAGGATGCGGTGCTGGTGGTGATTGGCGATCCGGAGAGTGAGAGTGAATCATAAGTTTTTCTGGTAGCAAGATAATTTTTGCATCTTACGAAGGAATATGACGGATGGATTATGTCATTCACAATCTCCGGCTCAAAGAGTTGGTTGCTATTGTACAAGAGAACAAGCGATTCTATGAAGATTTTGTCATCTTTTTGGAGGAAGAAGGCTTTAACTCAGTATTGGCCTTTATTCAAGAGCCATCAAATGAGAAAGCTGCCACAACGATTACAAGGTATTTGCAACGGCCGTCAGAAGCATCCCTTTACGATGGTTTATTGCGCCCTTATACCAATACAAAAGCAAAATGGTATTTTTTAGCCTGGCTTTTACGAGACGCGGCTACCCAACGGCTTCAGCCCCTTTTAAAAATAGCTCCCGGTAATTCTACAGTTGAGAAGAAAACCTACTTGATCAATGAGGTTCGCCAATTTGTTGCCCCCCTATTCCCGGAAGCCGATAGTTGGAAATGGCCTGCTATTTCTGAGGTAATGCTTTCCCGACTTGAAGGGAGTCGGCGTGCACTCAAAGGAACTTTGTTTGAGGGAATTGTCCGGCGCACTTTGGAAAAATTGATCGAGCAACACCAGTTGCCGGTACGGACCAGTAAAACTGAAGTTAGGATCAGTGATGAAACTTACGATGTTCAGGTGGTTGGGGAAAACGGCGCGATACTGCTACCGGTAAAAACCCGAGAAACGATGGGAGGGGGTCATGCTTTGCTCTTTACACGCGATATCTATAAATCCATCATGGTTGCAACCGAAAATGGATACATCTGTGTGCCTATTGTTATAGCTGAATCCTGGACTGGCAATTTGGACACGTTACTATCAGACCTTTACATACATATTCAAGCCAATCCCAATCAGCTTACTACAATTGAGCCCATTTTGGCAGAACGATTAAAAGCCCTGATACCGTTACTAAAACAAATTGCCTAAAACTATAGGAGAGCCGGTTGAATTAACCGTCCTCTCGCCATCTCGCAATAGTTGGCATTGCTATCAATGCCAACATAGTTTCGACCCAAACGTTGAGCCACAACAGCAGTAGTGCCGCTGCCAACAAAAGGATCTAACACAACACCACCAGATGGGCAGCCGGCAAGTATACATAACTCTACCAATTTTTCCGGAAATACGGCAAAATGGGCTTCCCGGAATTTGGAAAGTGGTATTTCCCAAACAGTTCTTCTGTTTCTGCCTTTGGGATGAAAGGCCTGGTCCCATCGGCCATCGTGCAAATTTGAGTCCCCCTCATTTTTACCCTGTTCTGGCGTCCCGTTCTTTTTGCCAAAGTGATTGCGCCCACCTTTCATGCGGCTTTTGGTGGTAAAAGTTACGTGTGGTTCTCTAATAGCATCTATATCATAGTAATAGGTCTTGTTCTTTGCAAAAAGGAAAACATATTCGTGATCCGTGGTAGGCCTGTTTTTGACAGATGAGGGCATAGCATTAGGTTTATGCCAGATAATGTCAGAGCGTAAAATCCAGCCGCTCTTTTTAAGCGATAGAGCCACTTGCCAGGGCATACCAAGCAGTTCGCCATCCTGATATTTGTCGCCAAGATTCAGCCAGAAAGTTCCTTCTTCTTTAAGAATGCGCTGACATTGAACAAAAACCTGCACCAAGTTTTCAATATATTGGTCAGGTGTTTTTTCGTTACCTATTTGAACTGGCGTACTGTAGTCTCTTTGAGCATAATAGGGTGGGCTGGTAACAATACAATCAATCGAAGCCTCAGGTAATGTTGCCAACACATCGCCAGCGTCACCATGCTGTATTGAATTAACCCATTCATACTCATTCATCTGCAACCTATCTTTACTCTAATATTTAATGATGATAGATACAGTCTATAATGGGTAGAAAGCCTTGTCAAATGTCTTTGATTAAGAAAGATAATAGCAGCACTAGTGGAGATATGATATGAGCAAAAACCACATTGAGTCCGGTCTGGCCGCCATTAACAATGCCCGTATCTACTACGAGATAGCCGGCGAAGGACAGCCTTTTGTCATGATTCACGCCGGGGTGGCCGACAGCCGCCAGTGGCACAATGAGTTTGCCCATTTCGCTCAATGGTTCCGCGTACTGCGCTACGATATGCGTGGTTATGGCCAGAGCGAACCGGTTGCGGGGGAATTCAGCCATCTTCAGGATTTGACCGCACTGCTGGATTACCTGGGCTTGCACGAACCGCTGATATTGATGGGCTGCTCGATGGGCGGCGGCCTGGCCCTGGATTTTGCTTTGACACGGCCGTTACAAACAGCAGCCTTAATTATGGCCGGCTCTGGCCCAACCGGCCTCGAACTGGATACCCCATCACCGGCCAAATTTGAAGAGGCCGAAAAAGCCTACCACGCCGGCGATTTTGATCTACTGGCCGAAATCGAGACACAAATCTGGTTTGATGGGATGGATCGTACGCCGGATCAGGTGAACCAGGCCATGCGCCAATTGGCTTATGAAATGAATCGCACCGCCCTGTCTCATTATGCCCAAAAACTGGGCAAACAATTGCCGGACACGGAAATGACGGCCGTTGACCACTTGAGCGAATTACAGATACCAACGCTGATTATCGTGGGCGCTCACGACATTCCCTACATGCAGGCAGCGGCCGATCACATGATCGAGAAGATGCCATCCGCTCAGAAAGCTGTGATCGAAGATGCTGCTCACCTCTCCAACATGGATCAGCCGGATGAGTTCCGGCAGATCGTTACCGGATTTCTGGATGCAGCGGTACACTACGAAAAAAGCTAACGCAGGCTTGTGCTGAGCGCAGCCGACGTAGAGACTGAGAGAGATTAATCGGGAGGTACAAGTGGCCCGTTATTATGAAGGGGACCGTCGTTACCATCTCGTTTGCCTCAACTTTGAGGTAATGTGGCTGGCGGGACAGCTTGGATTAGGCAACGAAACAAGCGCCTATGGTTATTTTAGCCGGGAGGAAATCGCGAGTATGGACATCATCGAGCCGCATAAAGAGCGTGTTCAGGATATATGGGAAAGCCGTGAAACGCCCTTTATCCGGTAAGCATGTACGAGTCTACGTCGCTTATGAGCAAATGGACACAGGGCATCTTAATTGGTTTAACGGTTCTTCTCTCTGTTTTTGCTTTGATTAATATTCATGAAATAGGCCACGGACTGCAATGATAGAAAAGACACTCACAACCCCACACGGTCCAGTCATCATTCGCCCCGGACAAGAGTCCGACGCGCCCGCCTACCGGGAACTGCGCCTGGAAGCGCTGCGCCTTCATCCCGAAGCATTCGGGGCCGATTACGACCACAGCGCCAGACAACCGATGACCTTTTGGACCGATAGATTGCGCTCTACCGGTCAGGGCAGCGCGATTTATTTTGCCGGCCACGAAGATAAGCTGATTGGCCTGTGCGGGATTTATCGCGGCAGTTCGGCCAAGACGCGCCACACGGCCGTTATCTGGGGCGTCTATGTGCAGGCGGCCTGGCGCGGCCTGAAACTGGCCGATGAGTTGATAGCCAGTTGCCTGGACTGGGGTCAAGAGCAGGGGGTAAGCGTCGTTAAACTGGCAGCCGTTACCACCAACGTGGCCGCCATCCGCTGTTACACACGCTGCGGTTTTACCGTCTACGGCGTCGAACCGCAGGCGCTCCGGCATGACGGCGTGATGTACGACGAACTGCTGCTGGCGCGGCAGGCGGCGCGAACAGCGGCGCGAGGATATAAGGATTGAGCCTATGATCCAGGCGCTCCTGACCGATCTAGACGGCGTGATTCGTTTGTGGGACGGTCAAAATGATGGCTCGATTGAGCGCGAGTTTAGCTTGCCGCCACGAACCTTACGCACAACTGCCTTCGCCCCGACGCTCTTGCAGCCGGTAATTACCGGCCAAATAAGCGACGAGAGCTGGCGGCGGCAAATTACGCAGCAGCTAGCTGAACAATTCCCTGATTGTGATGCGGCTGCGGCCGTGGCCCGTTGGTCGGCCCCGGCCGGCGCTGTTGATCGGCACATGTTGGCCCTGCTGCGCCGCTGCCGGCAGCGCGTGCCGGTCGGCCTGATTACCAACGCCACCTCCCGCCTGCCGCACGACCTGGAACGGCTGGGGCTGACAGACGAATTTGACACGATTATCAATTCATCTGTGGTGGGCGCGGCCAAACCAGACCGGCAAATTTTTCTAGCCGCGCTGGAAGCGCTTGGGACCAGGCCGGAAACAACGCTCTACATTGACGACAGCCCCGGTCACGTCCAGGCGGCCGCCGGGTTGGGCATTGTCAGTCACGTTTACGCTGGCTCTAAAGATACAGAACTGTTATTTGCACGTTGCGGCCTCCTTTAAGTGGCGGCACAGAGTTGGGTGTGTTTGCGTTTGAGGATACGACCGATCCTGACGCCATCTGGATGAGTGGCCAGTGGCGTTTTTCGTTTTACCAGAGAAGACCTGCGAGGTTTTTTACCCTCAATGTACCATTCACACCAAAGGTGGAAACCTCGCAGGTCTAAAATTCGCCAGACTCCAGTAGATTACATAAATGAATGATAAAGGAGATAGCAGTGTCAATTCTAGTAAACCAGCTACCGGCCGCACGGCCTCCTGTCGGCCCCGTTTCACCACTGAATGCTATCTGGTTAGGCTCAGTGCGCCAGTGCGTTTCGCTGCCCCAATATGGCCATTTGCTGCTGCTGTTTCCCCTGGCAGAAAGCGTCGTTTCCGGTTCGGGTATTATCGTTGACACCCACCACTACGTGTTGTTGACAACGGCCGTTACGCCACAGCCGCTCACCGTAAACGCCTTTGAGCCGCCGGCCAGCCGCCGGTCGTCTCTCCTGGTCTTATGGCTCAGCCCGCCCTTTATTGTGGACATGGCTCACTTTCTCAACATTCCCGACAATCTGCCTCAGTTGCTGCACGGCATCCCGCTATGGCGGGGTGACCGGCTGTCGGCAACGCTGGCCGAATTGGCCGCTGTTTGCCAGCCGCCCATCGAACCGGCACACATAGAAGACCTTCTTTTAGAACTCGTGGGTGAAATCCTGCGGCTGATGCGCCTGCGCCACCAGGCACTGCTGGGTCTGGCAGGCCACAAACGCCGCACGATAACAGATTTGCTGCCGCGACTACTGCAAGCACGCCAGTTCGTTGAAGCCCGTTATTTACAGCCGCTCAAGGTAGCAGAAGTGGCCGATTATGTGGCTTTGTCTGAGTTTCATTTTGGCCGCTTGTTTAAGGCCGCCTTTGATATGACGCTGTACCAATACCTGATTCGCCTGCGGCTGGCTGAAGCCAGACGTTTGTTGGCGCAGCCGGAGACCAACGTAACCGAAACCGCTTTACATGTGGGTTACAGCAGCCTCAGCGCCTTTATTCACGCCTTTACCAGGCAGTTTGGCCTGTCCCCTGGGCACTATCGGTCACAAATGCAAAATGAGCAGGATTTAGCAAGCGACCAGGCCCGCGATTCTTTATAATGAAACCATCCAAAAAAATATCCGTGTTGATCTGCGACCTATTATCTAAGGAGTTCAACATGGGCGTGGCACACCATGAATAATGAAAATTCATCGTCTATCGTCCATCGTCCATGGTCTATTTTCGAAGCAGACAACATGCGCGTGGGCACACCATCATGAATGAAAAATCATCGTCTATGGTCCGTGGTCCATCGTCATCTACAAAGGAGCGTTCTAATGTCAACAATCCAGGCCCGTAATATAAACCATCCTGATCACCAGGAAAATCTGAAAGAAGAGAAGTATACGCTCATTCGGGAGGCCATATTGGCCAGTTTGCCGGATAACAGCAGCGTCACCGGTATGCCGTTTGCGCAATTGGAAGAGAAGGTACGGGTACACTTAGAGAAGAACGGTGTGCCGATGGACCTGTTTCCCAAGCCCGGTTCGGTGCGCTGGTACACCAAAACGGTGCAGTTAGACCTCGAAGCCCGTGAATTGATTGAAAGGGTGCCCAGGCAAACGCCACTTCGCCTGCGTAAATTGACTTAACGGCCGTAGTTGTATTGTTTAGACAGCCGCCAGGCCAAATCATAGAGAAACTGTCATGTTAGAAACAGAAGTCAAATTTCACCTGAATGATCTGCCGGCACTGCGAGAGCGGCTGCTGGCAGCCGGGGCACACATTCACAAACCGCGCGTCTTTGAGCGGAATGTGCGTTTTGATACCGTTGATGAATCCTTGTTGGCCCATGATGCTTTGTTGCGGCTGCGGCAGGATACGGCCGTTCGCCTCACCCTCAAAATACCCCCCAGCGCGGCCGAGCAGAGCCGGCAGGTCAAAGTGATGCAAGAGTTGGAAGTCAGCGTCAGCGACTTTGACACCATGAGCCAGATTTTAGAGCGATTGGGCTACGGGCCGGTGCAGGTCTACGAAAAGTACCGCGAAACCTTCACCCTGGACGGTGTGGAAATCGTTTTGGACCAACTGCCCTACGGGGATTTTATCGAACTGGAAGGGGATGAAGCCATCATCCGCCGGTTGGCCGACAGGCTGGGCCTGATCTGGGACAAACGCATCCTGACCAACTACCTGGCTCTGATGGCCCAACTGCAAGCCCATCACAATCTGCCCTTTACCGACCTGACCTTTGCCAATTTTAAGGAACGGCCGTATCACATTAGCGCCATTTTACCTTAGGCAGCATGAGACAATGAGAAAATCTGCGTCATCTGCCTCCTATTCAATCAAGACAGGTAGGCCAACACCTTGTCCAGTTCAACCTGCCAGGTGGTGCGCGATTGGTAGGGTTTGAAACCTAACTCCTGGTTTATTTTGAGCATAGCGGCATTGGAATCGGCGTTGCCGGTGCGGACAAATTGGGCTGTCGGCCGTTCCCGCAGTACCTTTTCTAGCATAGCCGCCTTCAGCCAACGTCCCAGTCCGTGTCCACGATATTGAGGAAAAACGCCCGTATCCCCCTGCTCCAAAATCGTGGGCCGGTGGGCATTGTAAAACAGCTCTGTATAACCAGCCAGTGCCCCACTGTCCCGTTCCCGCACATAAAGCGACCAGCGTTCCGTCCCACGAACCAGCATCGACTTTTCTATTTCCCGGATCTGCTCCGGCGTGATGTGAAACTCTTCTACGTCCAGATCATCAAACGGCTGCTGGTTCATGACCTCATGCAAAGCGGCAATCGCTACCAATTCTGCTTCAGGATACGGGCCTTCCCACAATCCGATTTCAAATAATTCGGCATGCGTTTCACCCAGCACGATCCAATTGCGCAGGAGCGCCGGGTCTACTTCAGCCAGATCCAACTGGTTGGTATGGCCACGAAGCCCCGGGGAAGCCCCTAACCGATTCATAAACGCTTCACCGGCAGGAATACGGTCGTTGGTCTCGGCAATCAACAGGCGGCGGTTGGCCTGCTGCGTCGCGGCTGCGGCCAGGGCCAACAGGCGGCGAGCAATGCCCTGCCGCCGGTATTCGGGCAGAACAGCTATGTCAAATTGGGCCATGTGCTTGTTTTCCTCCATCTCCATATAGACCAGTTGGCCGTAGGCCACGGCCTGGTTAACGGCCCTATCCCAGGCCAGCCAGATATGGAGATTGACAAACGGGGGCACACTTTGCAGATTAGCCTGCGTTTGCTCAAACCTCTGCGGCGGATCGTCCGGCAGTCGCTCGACCCGTATCTGGTTCACCAGGTAGTGAAAAGCTTGACACATCTCTTCGTCGGCCGCCAGCCGATCAAACGGCTCAATTTGAATCTCATTCCGTTCCATGACACGCTCCTTTAATTGAATACTGAAAAGCCTTCTTCCACGAGCAAATCAATTTTGTCCAGATTAACAATGTTCAGATTAATCGTAATTTTTCCATGTCAGCCATG
>JAWOIM010000081.1:0-5097 GCA_046484685.1 Chloroflexota bacterium
CAGAGCCGGCTACCAGGGCCGCAGCGGCCATCAGGCCATTGTGCCAGGTCCCCAGGTCTAAAAGATATTTACCGGCCAGCGCCAGTAAAATAAGCAGGCCAGAAACGGCCGTGAGCAGTTGGCGGCGCTGTCTGGGCGACTGCCACCATTGTTGCAACTGGTTCATCTATATAACCTCCTGTCTACTTAAAATGGGACGCTGAGCCATGCAGAAAAGAGCCAAAAATCGGCGTTAATCCTGCAAATCTGCGTCCCATTCTTTATGATATCTCGCTTAAAATGGGGCGACTTGTGATTCGTAACCAACTTCGCGTACGGTTTGCACCAGTTTGGCGGCAGGGGCAACTGCCGGATCATGTTCTATTTCGATACGGCCGGTATTGAAATGGACTTTGGCTGCCGTGACGCCGGCGATACGTTGCAGCGCATTTTCGATCTTGGCTACGCAAGAGGGACAGGACAAGTCTTGACTTCTTAAAATAGTTTTCATCGTTTCGTCTCCTTAGTAAATGTTTGTTATATGATTCAGAATAACAGAGAAAAGACGGCCGTTACATGATCTGGCTCAATTAACTGCAACTGCCGCGCCAGAAACCGGGCTTTTCATGGTTCGTTATGGCCAAATGTAGGGGCGAACCCGTGTGTTCGTCCACAGAGGGCAGGCACATGTGGCCCGCCGAAGATAACGAATATCTGGCCCGTCTTTTCGCCCACAGAGGGCAGACACATCGGTCTGCCCCTACCCCACAAAATCCAAAAGAGCTGGACAATAAAAAAAGCCCCGAAAACCAGGTGGCTTTCGGGGCTTTGGAGCTTCAAGTTGGCGTTTGTCAGGCAATCTCATCCATCCCGGCTATCTTTTCCAGGCCGGATTTGTGGGTAATGGCAATCCACTGCCGGCCGCTGCGCACCAGCCCATCCTTTTGGAACTGGCTCATGGTGCGGCTGGCCGTCTCAGTCGTTGTGCCCGCCATTTGAGCCAGATCGTCACGGGAAAGGGGCATCTGGATGAGCAGGCCCTCGGCGGTAACATCACCCAATTTGTCGGCCAACTTTAACAGGACGGCGGCAAGGCGCTGTTCTACAGACTCAACGCTGAGCCGCCGCACCGTTTCTTGACTCTCTTGCAGTCGTCTGGCGGTGATGTCCAACACGGCCAGGGCTGCCTGGGGATATTGTTGCAGCAAGGCGCGGAAATTCTCTGACTGGATGCTCAGAACGCAAACGGCCGTCTGTGCCTGGGCCGTATCGGGATAAACGTCACCGGCCAGCAGGGTCAGGCTGCCAAAATAGTCGCCCGGCTGGAGTATGTCCAGCAGCACATCCTGACCAGTGGCGGAATGGCGCAATAGTTTGACGCGCCCGGAAGCAACCACGTAGAAGCGAACGGCCGTTTCACCACTAAAATAGATGGTTTCGCCCGGTTGGAAGCCATATTCACGAAACTGTTTATTGATCGCGCCCATCTCCGCCGGCAATAGGCCGGTAAAAAATGGCACCTGCTGCAAAATAGAGAGGCGCAAATCGACCGAACATGCCTCAGGCTCCACGATCTCAATATGCAATGGACTTTTACGCCGGTTTGACATGAGTTTAATTGTAAGTGAGAAGGAACAATCCTGGCAAGCACAAAAAAGGAGGGCTGTTGGCCAACGAAGACTGTTGGCCAACGAGGACTGTTGGCCAACGAGGACTGTTGGCCATTGCTTGCACCAACAGCCCATCAGGTTGGCTACATATCCAACGCGTCGTATCCCGGTCCTTCACTAAAGAATTCATAATTGGGAAGAATATCTTCCGTCAGGTCCAGAATTTCGCCGCCCTGGAGCTGCCTGGCGTTCAACAACTTAACGGGGTGGCCATCAATTTCCCCTGCGAACGGCTGGCCGTCTGGTAACAATGCTTTCGTATCGTTGATCCAGACGCCCGGCGGGGCCTCATAGGCATAAGGCACCTCTTCTTCGGGGAAGATCGCTTCGTAGGGACATTCAGGCACGCAGGCACCACAGTCAATGCAGGTATCAGGATCGATATACAGCCAGGGCCATTCTTCCTCTGGCTGCCCCAATACCATGCACTCAACCGGGCACACTTCCACGCAAGCCGTATCACGCAGGCAAAGCCGGGTGATAATGTGGGTCACAGGCATTCTCCTTTGGTCATGGTGAAAACGGCCGTAGTGGAGGTCGTCTCGCCCATGACACCCAATGGTTAACCTGAAAGCAGCATAGCACCTGGATAGGGGATCGGCCTTGATATGGATCAAGTCTGGTTACAGTTGGGCCAGGTCATGGAGAATATCGGGTTGGGCAATGATAATGCGGTGGCGATCAAAGCGGATAGCTCCTTCGTTTTCCAATACACGCAGGGAGCGGCTGATTGATTCGGGTGTGGTGGCCAGGTGGCCGGCAATGAGGGTGCGGGTCACCGCCGGATGGGCCAGCGTGGGGTCTTTGACCTGTTCCAGCAGAAAGCGGGCCAGGCGGGCCGTCACCGGGCGCAGGGCTAAATCCTCTACGCGCCCCACCAGTTGGCGCACACGCCCCGCCAGCCCTTGTATGACGGCCAGGCAGAGTTGGTGGTCGGCCGCTAACAGGTCGCGGAATACGGCCGTGGGGACCACCCAGGCCGCCACCTCGGTAACGGCCGTTGTGCTGGCGGCATTGGGAGAACCATCCAGCGCGGCCAGGTCGTTAAACGTGTCGCCGGGGCCAAAAAAGCGCAGGATATATTCCTGGCCGTCGGGGGAGAGTTTGTAGGCTTTGATACGGCCGTTTTCCACCAGCCACAAGCCGGCCGACGATTCGCCTTCCAAAAAAATCATCTCATTGGGGGCAAAGGTGCGCCGCAGCGCTTGCCCGGCTACGGTTGCCAACGTTGCTTCTTCCACATGGGTCAGATAAGGAATCTGTCGCAGCGCAGCGGGTAATGAAAAATCAGTCATGGCCTTACTTTACCTCCATTCTGCTTATTCTGGCAATGAAGGGGAGCGTGAAACGTGATGCGTGAAACGTGATGCGTGAAACGTGATGCGTGAAACGTGATGCGTGAAACGTGATGCGTGAAACGTGATGCGTGAAACGTGATGCGTGAAACGTGATGGGATTGGGTTGACTTGATCTATATCATGTACAAAGCACCTGTACCGATCTATGCTGATAGTAACGATCACAGGGGTGCAAGGCAGTGGCCACGGCAAGGCAGTGGCCACGGGGATCACGCTTATCAAAAACGGTACAGCCAGTGCCTGGCACCACCACAAACGAGGAGAGTATCATGACCACACCGATTGGTTTGTTTTACGGCTCGAATACGGGGTTTACCGAACTGGTGGTTGACCAGCTTGTTGAAGAGTTTGACACGGTTGCCCCTAACCTGATTACCGTCCACAATATCGCCGATGTTTCGGTCGAGCGCCTGCTGGCTTACGACTATCTGATCATCGGCTGCCCTACCTGGAACGTGGGCCAGCTTCAGGAAGATTGGGATGCCCAATTCCTGGACCTGGAGGCCCTGGACCTGACGGGCAAAAAGGTGGCCCTTTTTGGCCTGGGGGACCAATACGGCTATGCCGACAATTTCTGCGACGCTATCGGCATTTTGGGACGGAAGCTGGCGGCGCAAGGGGCCGAACTGGTCGGCTTTACGGGCACAGACGGCTATGAATTCAGCTATTCGGTGGGGGTGGAAAACGGCCGTTTCATGGGCCTGGCGCTGGACGAAGAAAATGAGAGCGACCGCACCCCGGAGCGGCTAACCGATTGGACCTGGCAGTTAGTGGATGAATTCGACCTGGTCCATCTGCTGGAACCGGTGCCGGCTTAACGACCGTTTTGCCCCTTTCTAGCGCCTATGCTACACTGCCCGCCAACAAAGGCCATCGTAGGGGCAACCCTTGTGGTTGCCCTTAAAATCTATAGTAAGGGTCAACAATTACATGGAAAAAGAAACGGCCGTTTACCACCCCACACTCAAAGCAGCCCTGGCTGCCTACGAACAGGCCCGCCTGGATGGCCTATGCCACGATGGCGCCTGGGAATGTGCCCTGGAAACGGTCCGCTCGCTGCCGCCGGACTCCCCAGATTTGCGCCGGCAGATGGTGGCGCTGCTTCGCCACCAGATTCAGTCAGAGTGATTATCGTTGCTAATTCGGCCGTTCTCTGGCATAATCCCCTCCGTTTATGAACGAATCATTTGTCATCACCAAGCGGCTGTTGGGCCTCGGCTTCATCCTGCTGGGCGGCGCGGCCATTGTAGGTATGGTAGCCCTCAACCTGCTGGGGCTGAGCGCCTACAGCGGCATCGGCCCCACCCAGCAAAAAGCGATGCTGGCGGCGGGGGTGATGATCGTTGTTGGTGTCACTCTATTGCCTTTAGGCAACCGTGAAACGTAAAACGTAACGAGTGAAGTCCTCACGCATCACGTTTCACGCATCACGTTTCACGCATCACGCACAAACCATGCCATTTATTAAACAAGAAAACGAATCCCCCCTCATCTGGCTGCCGCGGCTGCTGCTGATATTAGCCCTGCTGGCCTTTGTGGGGTATTTTATTGTCTACGCCATTTACGCCTTTGCCCTGTTCCAGTTCCCCTTTGACTACGATCAGGGAGAAGGCTTTGAGCTGATGGACACGGTGCTGTTTAGCCAGGGGGAATGGCCCTACCGCAGCAACGACGAATACCCCTTTTACTCTTCCAACTACCCGCCTCTCTTTCACCTGGTGATCGTGCCCCTGGTCTGGCTGTTTGGGCCTCAATACTGGACGGGGCGGCTGGTTTCTTACCTGGGCACGCTGATTACGGCCGCCGCCATTGGTTATGGAGTGCAGCGCTACAGCCGGCGCTGGTGGCTCTCGACCCTGTGCGGCCTGGCGTTTCTGGCTTCTAATTACGTCTACCAGGTCGGCCCTTTGTTTCGACAGCATATGTTTATGGTGATGTTTGAGACGCTGGCGGTAGTCCTGCTGGCGCTGACGGTGGATCGGGAAGAAAAGGAAGGGGTGCGATTGAACGGCACCTTCGGCAGACTCAGCACAAGCCGTTTCCTCCTGGTCATGGTCTTGCTCCTTGCTGCTGGCTACACGAAACAACTG
>JAWOIM010000098.1:0-2806 GCA_046484685.1 Chloroflexota bacterium
GATTTTCCAAATCGCGTATCGAACTGGAAGTTCGATTTACAGAGGAGCTTCAGATGAGTGAAATGATAAATCCGATTGATGTGGCCATTATCGGCGGCGGCGTGTCCGGCATCTATACCGGCTGGCGGCTGCTGGGGGCAGACGGTGACGTGGGCCATGGCTCGCCAAAGCCGTCTGTCCATCTATTTGAGTTGAGCGATCGGCTAGGCGGCCGTTTATTGTCGCTGCTGCCGCCGGAAATTGTTGATTACCGGGCCGAATTTGGCGGGATGCGGTATTTGACGACGCAAAAATTAGTCCATAGCCTGGTTAACCATTTGCAAATTCCGACACGGCCGTTTCCTATGGGTGGCCCCAACAACATCTACTACCTGCGCGGCCACCATTTTCGCCAAAAAGATTTCGCCGACCCGACCAAAGTTCCTTACCGGCTGGGCTGGCAAGAAGAAGGCAAAACGCCCGGTGAAATTATTGCTCAGGCCATTGAAACGATTGTGCCCGGAGCCAGCAAACTAACCAAAGAACAGTGGCAAGAAGTCAAAGAAAATTAC
This sequence comes from Chloroflexota bacterium, assembly GCA_046484685.1. GTDB lineage: Bacteria > Chloroflexota > Anaerolineae > Promineifilales > Promineifilaceae > SLGK01. Next base: position 552 of record JAWOIM010000098.1, read on the forward strand.
AAATTTAACGGCAGCTACCTGCATGACCTCGGCTTTTGGAACGTCATTTATGACGTGATCAGCAACGAAGCCTTTGAACTGCTGGTAGACGCCGGCGGCTACAACTCCCTCTTCACCAACTGGAACGCGGCCGAAGCCCTGGCCTGGTACCTGGGTGATTTTGGCCCTGATGCCCAATATCGGGGCTTTGTCAACGGCTATGAAAGTGTGCCCCTCACTCTGGCCGAACAGTTTGAAGCCGGCGGTGGCCACATTCACACCGAGTATGAACTGGCCGCCTTTGACCGCGTGACCGGCGATGAGGAAACGCTGCTGCGCCTGGAATTTCGCAATGGGCAGATCGTTTATGCCCGTCGCCTGGTGCTGGCTCTGCCCCGGCGTGCGCTGGAAATGTTGGATCGGCAAGGGGAATTCATGCGTAGTAATGACGTACGCCGTCTGCTGGGCAGCGTAACCGGTCACTCCCTGTTCAAACTCTTCATCTGCTATCGCTACCCCTGGTGGTCCGGCACCGGTGTCGAATTGGGTCGCAGCGTGACCGATATGCCTCTGCGCCAGGTCTACTACTTCCACACCGAAGAGGTTGGTCCTACCGGCTATAACCCGGAACTGCGGGATTCGCTGGTGATGGCCAGCTATGATGATGGCTCATTCGTTGATTTCTGGTCCGGCATATGTCCTGAAGCCCATCGGCAGGTACGAGGGAAAATAGGCAACGGCCGTTGGCAGCATTTTTCTTGCCCACAGGGGATGATCGACCGCGCCCAACGCCAGTTAAAGTTGGTCCACCAGTTGGAATATTTGCCAGAACCCTATGCGGCCGGTTTTATCGACTGGGGTCAGGATCCGTTTGGTGGCGGTTGGCACTCCTGGAATATCCACGTCAAAGCATGGCAAGTGCGCGAGCGGCTGCGCCAGCCCTTATCCGATTGGAATGTCCATATTTGTGGCGAAGCCTACTCTTCCCACCAGGCCTGGGTCCAGGGTGCCCTCCTCTCCGCCGAGAGCATCCTGCAAGGGCCGCTGGGTCTGGCTGCCCCCGACTGGTACGAAGAATAAAAAGATGGGCAATCTGATTCCATTATTACGAGAACCATATCCTCATGGCTAAACTATGTCTCCCTTTATTATTATTTGCTCTGCTCGCCCTGGCCTGCGGGCGCAGCAGCGGCAATGTTACTACGGGCGAATGGCAGCCGGCTTCCAGTACTACGCCTCGCTTCGAAGCCACGCTGCCCCGCCTCCTTATCCAGCGCCTTGATTCCCGGCCCTATCCGCCGGCAGAGACGCTGGACACCCTGGACCTGATTGCCAAAACAACAGAAACAGAACAGGTCAGCGGAGCCGGCAACCTGGCGGCCCTGTTGGCGGCCGAATACCGGCTGGTGGGCAATGTACTCCTCGACCAGGAGAATCGCATTTACCGCATTCTGGGCGGCCGCGTCGCGCCTAATGGTCTATGGACGGCGCAGGAGCAGGACAACGGGCTGGTGCTGCGTCGTGTGGACGATGCCGGGATGCTCACCCTTTCTGCCAGCGGCCGCGCCCCGGTCTGGTCGGCCGATAGCCAATGGCTGGCTTACCAGGATGACACTGGCCTGTGGCTGGTTGACCTGGCCGATCTCAGCCGGCGACCGTTAGCCGTCTCATCCCTGGAGCCATTGGCCTGGTCACCCGACGGCCGTTACCTGCTGCTGCGCAACAATAAAAATTTGATCGTGATGGATGTGGCTGGCCGGCAGCAACGGACGCTCAACAACGTAGACGCCGGCCAGATTCACGGCCAGCCTTTTTGGTCGACCGATGGGCAGGAAATTTACGCCCGCTATGGGGAGAACGGCCGTAACACCAGCGACGTACCCCTGGCCCGATTGGTAGCCATTAAAACCGACGGCAGCCGTAACCCGATCCGCGACTTGCTGCCGGTAAGCCGCAACCGGGGTGTCACCGGTACCATTAGCCTGTCCCCAGACGGCCAGGCCCTCCTGGTGTACCACATCCATCAGTGCGGCTATCGCTCACAAGCAATGTTCCCTTGGCCGGCCCGCTATTGTGACGGCGCTCACCTGCTGGTTGAAAGCGCCAGCGGCCATTATGAAACAGTTGTGCTCCCTTCCGCTATCCAGTCCGACGCCATTGGCTGGGAACGGCCATGGCCGCCGGTCAACCTGGCCGATTTACCCTTGCCACCGGAGCCGCTACCAACGCCGCCGGAAGCGGCGTATACGTCACAGCCGTGGCCCACCATCGCGCCC
>JAWOIM010000220.1:0-7927 GCA_046484685.1 Chloroflexota bacterium
AGCCAGTCCACTCGTTGTCAGTTGACCGTTGACTGTTAATTGTTGGCTGTTTGTCAGCGTTAGCGTGTATCTCACGGCCGTCCCCGTCGGCGCGGTTCGCTGCGGCGGATCAATGGCTATTTCTAGCCCATTGAACAGGGTCAGGGAGGCGGTCGCCATATCCTGCCCGCCGCTGCCGGTAGCAACGCTGACCAGGAAGGGCCAGTCGGTTAGCTCTGCACCGGCAGGGGCGGTTACTTCTAATAAGACCTCCACGCTGCTTTGGGCAGGCACGTTAACCTGCGCCGGATAATCCAGCCAGGCGATGGGCAGAGCGAGTACGTCCAGGCTATACAGGTCATCGGACAGGCCGGGGTTGAGCAGGGTGAGGGTGTAAACGGCCGTGCTGCCTACACCCACCCCTTGTGTCTCCGGCGCAATTTCCACAATGCGGCCGGCCGTGACGTACAGCGGCGGCAGCGTCAGATAGTTCCAGCCGGAGGGCAGGCGGTAGCTGACTTCGGTGCCGTTGTTGACCTGGCGCGTCTCGCCCGGCTGCATGTCGGCCAGTTCGCTGGCGAAGCTGATGGTGTTGACCGGCGCGTACCATTCCAGGTTGTACTGCCAGGCATATTGCGGTGGCGTACCCCCAGGTATAGTTGAGAAGGTGTCGGTCAGGACAGTCACGTTGCTGACGCCCACCGTGTGGGTGATTTCTACCCGGTAGGACGGGGCCGGATTTTGCTCCGGCGTCTGGGTGCGGTAGGTGTTGTGTAGTTCCCAACTATTGGGCTGGATCAGCGGCACGCTCCAATCATCGTTGATATTGGTCACGTGATAATTGTGCTGGTTCCACAGGGGGCGAGAGTTGATCCAATGCCCCACGTGGCTGATAACGAAGATGCCTTCGCGGCCGGCTGTAACTACATCGGCTACGCCGTCACCATCCACATCACCCAAAGCCGGGTAATCTATAATGGTACCGGAGGCGGTAATTGGTTCGTTGAACAGCCGCTTGCCGTCAGAGCCGCGCAGAATGAGGAAGCCGTCCTGGGAGCCGTTCCAGAGGATTTCCCAGGCACCGTCGCCGGTCAGGTCTTGGGCGGCGACGCCGGAGGCGGAGGAGGTTCGGTCTTCCACCGGCGCTTCCCAAACCAGATTACCGTCGGCCGTGAGAACCACGATCATGTGTTCCCAGATGAAGAACCCTGCGTGAACGGCCGAAGCCGTGACAAGATTCATCTGCCCATCGCCCGTGACGTCGGCCACTGTAACCGGGCTGGGACGATAACGGTTTGTATCCTGGGTGTCGTAAGACCAGAGGAGCGCGCCGTCGGCCGTGAGCGCCTCGACCCGATGGCCCCAGTTGATGATGATTTCTGGCTGCCCATCGCCGGTGATATCGGCGACGGCCGGGGCGCCATAGGTGCCGCTGCGGACGGTGGTATTGGTCAGGGTATAGGTCCAGGCAATTTCCAGACCATTGAGCGGGTCGTACTCATACACCTTTAGTGTGTGGCCGTGGGCGGTGATGATGTCAAGCGTACCATCGCCGGTTATGTCGGCCAGAACGGGCACCGTGACGAATCCTCCGCTGAGCGGATCGCTGTCGAGGATATTGCCTTGATGGTCCAGCACGTACAGGGCGTCGTTGTAAGCGGCAATGACGATTTCCGGGTGAGGGTCGTCGTCCAGGTTGCCAATGGTTGGTCCGCCCCAGCCATAGATGCCGCCGCCGTCGCTGTAGGTGGATTTGATACTATCTTCCTCCCATAGCAAAACGCCGTCGTGGCGGAAGGCGAATGTACCGTAGTAACCCACGACAACAATCTCGGCCGCGCCATCGCCGGTCAGGTCGGCCAGGGCCGGCTCGGCCGCCGGGCCAACCAGGTCGGATGTCCAGAGGATGGGCGTGCCGTCGCCGGTATCCTGCCCGTCGCCGCGATAGACGTAGAGACGGCCATTACGCGCCGGAGCCACCAGTTCCACCACGCCATCGCCATTCAGGTCGCCGATAGCAATGCTGCTCAGGAAACCGATGTGGAAGGCGGGATCGAGCTGCTCCTTAGCCGAATCGTCATGCCAGATAATTTGCGGCGTGTAGCTATAGAAGCCGTCCGGGTTCACTTCAAAGGCGTCCACAATGCCCCAGGCCCGCGTGTGAATTTGTACTGAGTGGGGGCCATCGCCCAGGTCGGGGAAGTGGAGGGCGTAGGGCTGGTTGGAGAATTCGGCCGTCAGATTGTATTCGCCCTTATAGTCGCCGTCAATGGTGACATGCAGAATGGCGTTATTGCCATTGCGAGTCAGCAGGGTCAGACTATCGCCTACAAAAGTAAACCAGATATTGGGGTTAGAATTGATCAGATTTTGGCGGACGAAATCTCCTTCATAAGCGTATTGATTTTGGTATTCGCTTATATACTGTTTGTTGCTGTAATGGAAACGGCCGTTAAAGTCATGCAGCGTGGCGTTGTACCAGCCATCTTCAAGCGGCTGGCCGTCCCATATATCTATGTAGTCCAGCCGGAACGAGCCGGAGACGCGGGTAATGGAGATGGTGTGTGTACCGGTAATCAGGTCGTCGAAGTAGACACTGGTGATATCGCCGCGGCCGGCGGGAACGGCCGTATTAAACGTCCCCCGCGATTCGCCGTCAATGAAGATTTCCACCACACCGCCGCCCACGAAGCCCGCGCCCACCCAGGGGCCTTCAAACTCCAGGGAGACAGTCGCCCCGGCCGTTGTGCTGTTGGCGTTATAATTGCCGCTGGCCGCAAACAGGCTGCCCTGCACGCCCCAAAGCGCCTGCCGTTCGCGGAACGGGTAGCCATTATAGCGCAGGTCGGGGTGATCTTCCTCCAGCCGGATCACGCCGCTGGGGGCGGGAATGTCGTAATTTTCGCCGGTGGACGGCGTTATGAAGGCGTCCACAGTGGCGTTGTTCCGGTACTGGCGCACCTCCAGCACATGCGGCCCGTCCCCCAGCCCTTCAAAGGAGTAAGCGCGGGGATCGGCCGGCCGGCCAAACGTCTGGAAATGGCCCAGCGATACACCATCAATTTTTAGTTCAACCGAATGATAGGTCGGATGCGCCCATAGTTGGTAGGTGACGGAATCGCCGGTGAAGGGGAACCAGGCGGTGGAATTGCTACCGCCGCTGGTAGCATAAGCGCCGCCGCTGGCCCCTGCGTTGGCTGAAATACCCCAGCCGCCGCTGTAGAAAATGCGCTCGTCTGTCTCTTCAAACTGCCCTTCGCCTAGCGGCTGCCCATCCCATAGGTCAAAGTAATCCAGGTAGAAGCGATTGTCTGACGAATTAGGATGTTTGTCGGCTAAGACGGTAATGGTGATGGTGTGCGGGCCGTCGCCCAGGTCGCTAAAGTAGACGCTGGTTGTGTCGGCGTCTCGCGTGTACAGGTCTACTTCGGCCATAACCTGGCCGTCAATGGCGATTTCGGCGTGGCCGCCAAAGCTGCCAGTCATCATGCCCACGCCGATCCAACCGCCCTCAAACTCAAGGCTCACCGTATCGCCGGTCGCCATAGAACGGGCGTATTGACGGTCGCTGGCGTGGGTACTGTAGCCGCTATCCTCAAAAGCCCAACTGGTAGCGGTCACATCAATGGGCAGCCCATTGTACCGGATCGCCGGATGGTCTTCTTCCAGGCGGCTGATGCCGGTCAGGGGCGGATTGGGATCAATGAAGTCGCCGTAACCAGGCGTTACCAGCGCGTCCAGGGTCAATTGGCCGCGATAGCTCCTGATCTCCAGGACGTGTGGGCCGGGGCCAAACCCTTCATAGCTAAAGGTGCGGGTGATGGCATTAGCCAGATTGCCGGTATGGTACAGGTCAACGGTATCCAGATATTGCCCATTTATGAAGAGGCGGGCGGCGTTGCCCTGGTTGTAGGCCATCGCCTCGTAGGTAAAGCTGTCGCCCTCGAAATGGAACCAGGCACTGCCGTTGCCGCTGCGGATATAGCTACCGTCGCTGGCGTTAGCATTGGCGACAGTTGTCCAACTACCGGCCCGGTAAATCCGCTCGTCAGTTTCTTCAAAGCGGCCGTCGGGCAGCAGCGTACCATCCCACACGTCAATGTAATCCAGGCGCACATATTGCTGGCTGCTGAATTCATTGCTCTCGTTCAACACCGTGATGGAAATGGTGTGGGTTCCCGGTGTCAGATCATAAGCTACGGTAATCAGGTCGTCGGCGCGGGTGTAGGTGTCTACAATGCCCTGGCTTTCGCCGTTGATGAAGATTTCGGCGAATCCGGCCGTGTTGCGGGAGATCAAGCCCAGGCTGACCCACTGGCCATCAAAGGTCAGACTGACGGTGTCCCCGGCTGTGTCCGACCAGACGCCGTAACCTTCGCTGCTCCAACTATAGTCGATCATGTTCCAACTTTCGGCCGTCACGCCAAAAGGAACGCCGTTATAGAGCAGCGCGGGATCATCTTCTTCGTAGCGGATAATCCCCTCACGGATGGGCGGATCGTAGAAAGGCGGTTCGCCAGGGGTGACAAAGCGGTCGGCTGTCGCCATGCCGCGATAGCTGCTGACTTGCAACACGTGCGCTCCCGGCCCCAGGTCGTCGAAAGAGAAGGTGCGGGTGATGTTGGTCGGGCTGTACAGATCAAAGATGCCAAGCGATTGGCCGTCAATGTAAATTTGGGCGAGACTCGCGCCGTTGTAAGCAAACGCCTGGAAAGTCACGCTGTCGCCAGTAAAGGGGAACCAGGCGTTGACGTTGCCGTTGCTGCGGATATATTGGCCGCCGCTGGCGACCGCCTGATTGATAGTTGACCAGCCACCGCTAAGGTAAACGCGCTCATCATTTTCCTCAAAGCTGCCGTCGGGCAGAGGCGTGCCGTCCCACACATCGACGTAATCAATTTCAACGCGGTGGTTGGTGGCGAACGGGTTGCGCTCCCCCGTGACGGTGACGGAGATAGTATGGGTGCCGTTGATCAGGTTGTCGAAGTAAACGGCCGTTACGTCATTGTAGCGGCTGTAGGTGTCCACAATCCCCTGGCTCTCGCCGTTGAGGAAAATTTCGGCATGACCGGCGGCGCTGTTGGCACTGAAGCCAATGCCCACCCAGGTTCCGTCAAAAGTAAAGCTGGCGCTGTTTCCGGCCATGACCGAGCGGGCCACTTGCCCGCCGCTGGTCCAGGCTTGGTTCACAGTAGACCAACTACCGTTAAAATTCATGGCATTTTGCTCATAGCGAATAAGGCCATGCAAGTCATAAACGACGTTGGCGTTACTTCCACCGACAATGGGCAGTTCTTCGGTCACGGCTTCATCACTATCGTTAAAGAGGAGGCGTTCAAGGGGCAAGGGCGCAGCCGTTTCGTCCGGTTCATCATAAATGGCAGGCGATTGATCCGCGCTCAACTCGTCAGCGTTAAAGGTCAAGGGCCGGATAATTTCTTCCGCCGCATCCATTATGTCCTCAACCAACTCGTCCATAACCGGAGGCGCGGGCGGTTCGCCGGCGGCCGTCGGTTCAGCCGCTCCTTCAATTTCCATCGATCCTAACGGCCGTTCATCCCGCTCCCGTACATCCCAATAAGGCGCATCATAAATCGTATATTGCCGCGACTGTTCACTGCTCACTGCATACTGTTCACTATTTACTGAATGTTGACTGTTAATCTCTGTCGTAATACTCGTCGTCACCGTTACCGTGCCGGGGGCCACCAGGTCGGGCTGAACCGCATGGCTGGGAATGACGGCCTGGCCCACGCTGAGGTAGCCATAGCCGCTGCCGCCGGCCGTCATTATGCCTTGCAATTGCACGTCAGCCGTAATGGTATAGACGCCGGCTGCCCAGCCGGAAGTATCCACCTCGGCCAGATCGTAGAGACGGGGTGCGCCGCCGAGGATGGTCAGGGGCAGGCTGTCGCTCCATTGCTGCGATCCGTCGGGAGCATAAACGGCCGTTTCCACCCCACTACTCAACCCAATGCCGGCGATATTGGCGATTTCTACCTGCAAGGTGGTACTGCTCTCACCTGTTTCCACGAAGGGCGGGTCGGCCGTTACGGCCGTTACCTGGATAAAGCGGTCTACTACATTCAGGCGGGCTTCGGCCTGGGCGGTCAGGTGATCAATGGACGCGTCTAACGCCCGGACTTCGGCTTGCAGCAGGTACAGGCCCAACGCAGAGTTGGATGCAGCAACGGCCGTATTTTCTGTTGCTCCGGGATTAACGGTCTGTTGGAAAGTGAGCGTCTCGCCGGGCAAGGTGACGGTGACGGCGTAAGTCGTTGTCATGGTACCCCGGTTGGTCAGTTGCAGATCATAATTGACCACCTGATCGGGCAGGGCGGCATCCAGCCAGGGGGTGAGACGGAGGGTGGGCCGGTGCTGGCTGATGGCACAGATTTCGGTAATGAGGGTGGAAACAGCCGTTGTAATCCCCGGCAGCGCGTCCAAAATGGCCGTATTATTATCGGCATTGGCCAGAATAGCGGCGGCCGTTTCCAGTTCGGTGTAGGTTTGTACCAGGGGAGAGGCTAAACGACCGTAGTTGGCTGCCTGCTGTGCGGCCGTGACCACCTGATCACGCAAAGCAAGCGGGCAGTCGCCACTGTCGCAACCAATCTCCAAATCTGTAACGGCCAGAGCCAACGCGCCCAGCGCGGCCGAGAGGGCCGGTTCGTTGAGCGGGCAGCTTGTGGCGGCCTGCTGGGCCCCGATGAAAATGGGACCGGCAATTTCGCTGACAACAGTGACACCGGCAAAAACGGCCGGCTCATATTCACCAGCGATACTGTGGGCTTTCAGGAAGTAGGTCTGGCCGGGCATGGTGCTGGTTGTGTCTAAAACGGCCGTTTGGGTTTCGCTTTGTTGGGGGGATAAAACGGCCGTTTGCCATTGTGGCTCAGATAGAATCAGGGTGGGAGACAATGGCGTACCATTAAAAATAGAGGTGGGCATAGTCAACGTCACCGGGAATGATCCGGCCACATTGCCCACGTTGGTCATGGTCACTTCAATGGCAACCGGTTCGCCCACCATCACAAACTGATGGTCGGGCGCGATTTGGGGATAAGGGAAGGCCAGGCCGGGCATGGTGAAGGTGAAGTTGTCTTCGGCGGTTAATGTTGGATTGGTCTGGGAAACGGCCGTGACATTTACGTTATAGCTCTCGCCCGCAGGCAGCAAGTCGGCGACAGTGGGATCAATATACAATCCCAGTTGACCAACAGCGCCAGGACCAAGCGTCAGGCTGGTCTCGTTGCTTTGACCGGCGTTACTCAAGATGGTCCAACCGGTGGGCAGGCCGCTGACCGTCAGGTCAAAAGTGTAGGGTATGTTAGAGGTGTTGGTGATGATAATCGTGTGGGCGGCACCGGGAATCTCAGCCCGGCCATCTACCAGATGCCCATGCAAGCTGGGGTATTCAACCTGGGTATTGGCAATGGGACCCATGGGGATCGTAATCAGATCGTCTTCTACAACAGCTATCTCTACACCCTCGAATTCAGTAACCGTGACTGTGTGGACAGCCGACAGCAGCAATTGAGGGTAAAGGCTCGACTGTACCGTTGCCAGCAGTTGGTATTCGCCCGGCAAGGCGCCCGTTGGGGCAGTGGCGGTTACTATGCCTTCCTCGTTAACGCTGGTTATCCAGCCGGCCGGTGCCGCCACTGTTGTCGTATACACGTCGTTGAAGTTGGCCTCCACCACGATGGCCAGATTGACCGGTTGTCCCGGCTGGGCCGCGCTCTCTTCCGGATCAAGATGAAGCGTAAAGAAATCAGCGGCACCGTTAAAAGCAACCAGGTCTGCGGCCGTCGAACTCTCGCTAATCGTGACCGGCCCGCTGTAACCACTCACGGCCAGGCCATTGGCAGCCGTCAGCGCCTGCCCGTCAACCGATATTGTCCCCTCAAGCGGGCCAAGCAGCAGACCGCCCTCAGTTAGAGTCGTG
>JAWOIM010000240.1:0-11211 GCA_046484685.1 Chloroflexota bacterium
GTTCCGTCTGGCGCAGCAGTCGTAGACTTTGAATGGCCACAGCCGCCTGGGCCGCCAGCACCATTAGTCGCCTGATTTCGGCTTCGGGAAACGCCATCTCTTCTTCGTAGAAGGCGCTCACATAACCGCGCCATTGGTTGGCCGTGACCAGGGGTACAAAGAGGGCGCTGGTGGCTTTATACCCACGCACAATCAAAGAATGCGTATTCTCATCCAGCCGCTCGTCGGTTTGGGCGTTGGTCACAACAATTGCCTGATCGGGCTTAAGAATAAGGTCGGCCCCGGGGTAGTCGGCCAGGCGATAGGTCATGATTTCTTGCTTAGGCGTAAAGCTGCTCCAATAAGCAATGACATCGACCCATGTGGGTTCTTGCTGGCTGCTCCAGGGGCGGTCAAACAAGTTTAGACTGACCAGACGTGCTTCACGGCCGGCGATGGTATGTTGCCGCAGCACATCCAGAATTTCATCATAGGTTTGCACGGTATTGAGGCGCGCACTGGCCTGGTAGAGCATTTCGGTTTCGGCCAAGGCGCGTTGTGAGGCAAATACGGCCGATACCGGCTCTAGCATCTGCCGCAAAAGGAATTCTTCTTTTTCGGTAAAGGTGTGTGGCCGGTCCCACTCCAGCAGCATGACGCCATGCCAGCGACCACCACTATGCAGGGGCAGGGCAGCCAGGGCGCGTGTGTCACTTTTTTGGGCAATCTCTGTTAGCTCTGTTTCTTGGGCGACGTCACCCACCAGAAAGAGACGATTGGGTGTTTGGGTCCAGATAGAAGCGGCCGGTAAAGAGAAAACAGACTGCTCGGCGCGGACAACGGCCGTTTCCATATGCTCCTCGACCCAGCGGGCGGACAGGTGGGCAGTTAAGGGCGCTCCATCGGCGGCCGCTTCGACATGATAAAGGGAAGCGGTGGTCGGTGACTGGCTAATATTCAAGATAATAGAAACCAACTCAGTTTCGTCATTGGCCTGGGAAAGAAGCGCTTCCAGTTCGGTCAGCTCCTCTAATTGGGTCGCCCGGTCTTGTGTCTGGCTCAGAAGCTGGAACTGGTTGACAACAACGGCCGTTTGCCCCATCAGGGAGCGGTAAATACGCTGCTCTCGTTCGCTAAACTTGCGCTTCTGCATCCAGTTAATGACCACCATGCCCAGCCATTCTTTATTCAGGTACAGCGGCAGCCAGATCATGCTTTCGATACCAAACTGGGCCGTACTCAGGCGGCTCGCTTCATCCAACCGCTCATCGGTGTCGCGGTCAGATACAAAGACCGGTTCGTGGGGATTTTCCAGCCAGATTCGAGAAGTGGGGTTTGTAGCCACAGGGAACTCAGCCGTTATGGGGCCGGCATCATCACCCAATGGGGGCCAGTTGGCGGTCACTCTCATCCACTCCGGTTGACCCTGGTCGTTCAAGGAAAAGGTTAAAAGGGTAGCGGTATCAGCCTGACTGACTTTACCCAGAGCACGCACGACCTCCTGGGCATTGGCGGCCGCATTTAATTGGGCACTGATGTCGTACAGGGTGGCTGTTTCACCCAAAGCGGCTTGTGTCTGATCAAACAGCGTTTGCCGTTCCATCGTAGAGGCCAACAGCGAAGCGATCTGGCGCAGCAAGTTTTCGGCCCGGCTGTCGAAAGCATGGGGGTGCCGGCTGCCTACGTTGAGCGTGCCCAGGACCCCACTTTGGGTTGTCATGGGCATGTCAAGGCTAGAAAGAATGCCTGCATCTTGTAGGCTAGAAACGGCTGCAAACTGGCTCTGGCGCGTATCGGGTATACTGATAACGCGCCGGCTGGTAATGGCTGCGCCGGCGGCCGTGCCTTCTATAGGTATTTTGCTGCCAAGAGGCACTGTGCCAACTTCCCCTTCCAGCCAAACAAGTTCCAGCATTTGCTCCTCGGTTTGCAGTAAAGTGATAGAGGTGCGATCGGCATTCAGGATGGCCGCCGTATGGCGGGCTGCCGCCCGGAATAGATCCTCCGTGGATTGGGCGGCACTCAGTTCAGCCCCCAGCGTGTTGAGCATTTCCAGGCGCTGGGCCTGGGTTTCGGTGGCTGCCAGGGCTTGCTCCGTTTGCGTGGAAAGGCGCAGGTTTTCGATATGGAGGGAGAGTCGCTCGGCCACGGCCGTAACAATGTCGCCGGCTTCAGCGGTCATTGCCTGGGGTTCATCCAGCCAAAGCTGGCCGATTTCGGCTCCCTGCACCACTAAGGACTGCTTTAGCGCGGGTATGGGCGATGGAGAGGTGGTAGAACGGCCGTTTTCCGGCGAAAATACCTGCTGCAAATCATACGCATAGCGCATATCTTCGGCAGCCGTTGTTTGCACAAACTCCTGCCAGCCTTCACGAGTCAGGCGACGAGTCAGCATGTCCAGCTCCTGCCGGGCCGCCTCAGATTGGGTAAAGGATGTGGCATTTTGCAGGGCGACGGCGATCTGGGAAGCTAACGTTGTTTGAATACGCAGATCGTCTTCTGTAAAATAATTGGATTGATCGGCCTGCACGTCAAGCACGCCTAAAATAGTGTCGCCAACCACCAGGGGCATGACCATCTCAGCACGAGTATCAGTCAGCAGAGGGTGAGATAAATAGTCGGGGTCTGCCGACACATCATTCACAATCGACCCCTGCCGGCTGCGGGCGGCCCGAGCTACCAGGGATTGCTGGTTAAGGGCAATGGTGTGTCCTTCCTTAACCATCGTTTGCCCCACAGCCCCGGATCCGGCGGCCAGTTTTAGCTTTTTGCCTTTTGCATCGAGCAGATAAATATGAACATGGTAGAGGCCAAAGCGTTCTCGAGTCAGGTCTGTCACTTTATCCAGAAGTTCATCGATATTAAAGGTCGAGGCAATAATGGTGCTGATTTCGGCCACGGTTTGCAGTTGTTGCGCCTGCTTTTCCAGGTCGCGACGCAGTTGGCGTTCCACCCGTACCTGCGTTTCCACGGCAGCCCCCATATTTTCATATACAGCTTCCCGTTCCCGCGTGATATACTCATTCATGGCGTTCATATAGCCAAGCAAAAAGCTGTGCCGGTAAGCCCGCAGATGGGAGAGCATCTCGGAATCGGCAGCCAGAATGTCTCTGCCGGTTTCCACCAGGGTATCGGCGATGATTAACGCAGCCCGCTGCCGCAGACCCATTTCTATCAGTTCGGTGAGATGAATAGCCACTTCGGACTCGTCTATCTGCTCCTGTAAATAGCCCAACATCACCGAGACAATGCGCCGGCTAACGTCTGGCAGCAAGCGGCGCAAACTAAGCTGGCCGACATTCTCCAGCATATTGTTAACCAACACCGCCTCTATATTTTTTTGGAGTGCGGCCTCTTTTTCAACCAGCTTTTCTATTTGTGCTGCCAGCGATTCATTTTGCGTTGTACCAGTCATACGTACCTACCGTGCTCTTCAAACCGGGAAAGCGACCTGAGCCGATTCCGGTTTTTATTATCAATCTTTGACTAAAATAGCCCCGTAAAATTGCAGGTCAATCTCTTCATAATCTTTTTCAGAAAACTGGTCTTCAATGTCCAACCAGGTGTAGAGGGGCAAATACCCCCGTTCATCAGCCTGCCAGGGTTTCATCGTTTCCTGAGCCTCAGCCAGCGTAGTAAAATTATAGGTGACCCCCATTTGTTGAAACATATCGAGAAACTGTTCTAGTTGGGGCGTTGTCAGATTGGGATCTTTGGTTTCAAAGGTAGCAAACAGTTTGCTGCCCGGCGCAGCCCAATCATACAGCTTTTGCACAATCTCTTTAGCCTGCTCCTCACTAAAGAAGCAGAGGACAGCATTGAGGCCAATGGCTACTTTACGCTCAGCACCAAACATTTGCTCAATGACAGGGGAATTCAAAACAGCGTCGATGTTGGTAATATCTTCAGCGATGTAAGTGGCGTTAGGATGCTCTTGGAGTAACTGCTTACCAAAAGTCACAGTGGTCGGATCGGCATCAACATAAATAACTTTGGCCTCAGGGGCATTGACATGAATGTGGTTAGCGGTGGGCAGCCCAGAACCGAGGTCCAGAAATTTATCGAAGCCTTCATCGGCTAATATGTTGGTTGCTTCTTGTAAAAATAGGCGCAGCATCCGTGTCCACTTGCGGGTAGAAGGCAGCAGACTGAGCATATATTCGGCCGCCTGGCGGTCAATTTCGTAATTGCTGTGGCCCCCTAATATATAATCATAAACGCGGCCGGCGTTTGGTTCTGTAATGTCTCCGAATGATTTGTCTGCCATTTTTACTCCTTATAACGTCCTATCTCAATGTCTAGTAGAAATGGTACCGTTCAGACTTTTGACGTTTTTCTGTTTGGAAATGCCAGCTTTCAAGAGCTAACCCTTCAAAAATCTCTTGAGAGACTGACGCTTACCTGAAAGTTTATGTCTGACCGGAGTCGGCTACTCAGGCACAGCCGTTAAGATAGCCGTTTGACCACGCCCGTTTGAGGATTTTGTAGCGGTCTCATCAGGCAAAATTTCAACCTGAGTATATTTGGCATGAAGCGCCTGGCCCAGCTCCTGAACGGCCATTTGCAAGGCACTTTCCACCGTGCGCGTGTTTTGAATCTTCTGGGTAATTTCATTAACCAGCCGTTCCCGCTCCGCACGCTGTTGGGCGGCCGTATACAAGCGGGCGTTTTCCAGGGCCACGGCCGCGTGGCTGGCAATACCGCTTAACAGGGTCATATCTGCCTCGGTATAGGTATTATGGGCATATGATTGAATCGACAAAACGCCAATAATTTGTTTCCCACTGTGTAGAGGAACGTAGAGTAGTGAAGCCGGCACCTGGCCCGTATTCTCACCCAGCAAAACGGCCGTTTGATTTTTCAGTATATCCTCTACCTCTGCGGCCGTCATATGCTTCAAGAGCGACTCGCCTGTGGTGATAACTGTATGGATGTTGGTCTCTGGATTTAACGGCCGTTCGTCTTCTGTGCTAAACATACCCCCATCATAAACAAAGGGATAAGCCACCGTGTTGGTCTGGGCATTATACAAAGCCACAACAAAAATATCAGCGGGCAGAATACGTCTGACCTGGTTAAACACAGCGTCGAGCAACTGCTGAGGTTCAAGCTGATGAGATACCGACTGGGCCACTTCATTCAGCACCTCTAACTCCTGAGCGCGTGCTTCCACAGTGGTAAACAAGCGCAGGTTTTCTAACGTTGAGGCGATATAGTTGGCCAACTGCAACAGGTTGCTTTCATCCTGACTACTGTAAATTGCAGGTGTTTTGCTGCTAATATTGATTGTACCCAACACACCCTGTCCTGTTAACAACGGTGCTATCAGGCTTGAGGCAACCGTGCCATCAGCCTTGGCATCATCCAAACGCAGAACGGACCGCTGCTCAATTAACTTTTGGGTAATATTGGCTACCAAGGGCACAACCGCGCCTGCTTGCAGCTCCTGGGATAAGTTATCATCAGCGGCCAAAATGGTGGCTTGTTGGGCTGTATCGTCAAATTGAAGCAGTGTAAGACGATCATAATTAAACAAGTTGTGCGCATTTTCTAAAACCAGTTGGTACACTTCTTCAGCCGACTGGCTGCGGTTAAACTGATCGCCCAAATCATTTAGAATGGCCAGACGTTGGGCCTGTTGTTCGGTATCTTCTAACACGCCCTGAAGCTGCTCAAACAACTGGCTGTTCTGAATAGCAGTTGCCGCCTGCAATATAATCGTTTCGGCCAAACGAAGCTGCTCGCTGTTAAGCAAGCGATCTTTTTCCAAAATGTCAATACCTACCGTACCAATGGACTTACTACCGGTGACGATGGGAAAAAGGTAAAGGGTTTCTACGCCGCGTGCCCGCATCTCGTCGTGTATGATGGCAGTACGGGGATGGTTTTGCGCATCTTCAATGCAAACGCTATGCTGCTGCGCCAATACCTCTTGGGATAGTTCGTTGCCTTCCAGGGGCAGCGTGATACCAATGCCGCTCTGAGAGCGCTCCGGATCAAAATGGTCAGCCACAATCTGAAGTCCATCCCCCGCTTCATTAAGCATGGCAATGGCGATCTGGTCAACATGAAGGATGTCGGCCAGACCGTCGGTAATGGTTTGCAAACTTTGCTGCAAATCCAGCGAACCGGCTACGGTGGAAACAAGCTGGTTAATTTGGGTTAGTTCCTGGCTGCGCTGCTGGGCCTGGCTCAGAGCTGTTTCACTGGTCTGTGACAGGCGCAGATTTTCAAGATGGCTGCTCAGTTGATCGGCAACGGCCGTTACCAGATCTGTTGCCTCTTCATTCTGTGCCCCCGGCAGATCAACTTCTAACAAACCAATTGTTTCGCCCCGTATCGACAGCGGCTGAGACATGAAGGCACGGTCGTTGTCGTGGGTATCGGCAACGGCTGCTGCCGGCTGCTGGTTGATCTGTTTTTGGTCATATTCATAGACCACATCGGGGTTTACATTTTCATAGTTGCCCCAGCTTTCACGGGTCAGGCGACGCAGCGCCTTTTCCGCTTCCGCACGATAGCGGGCTGCCTGGGCCAGCAGACGCAAGTTTTCTACCTGCTGGGCTACCTGGCGAGCGACAGAGGCCAATAAGAGACGGGTCGATTCATCAAACCCTGTTTGAGTTTTGCCTAATTCAAGCCGAATTTCGCCTAACTCTTCACCACCCAACTGAATCGGTGTGGCCTCTACATTATAGGCCGGCGTTTTATCCGGCTCAGCTAACATCTCGACCTGTCGGGAACGGCCGTCATACCGGTAACCAATAGTCTGGCTGCGCTCAATGCCATCTAAAAAGTCTTGCCAGCCTTCGCGGGTCAGGCGGCGAGCCTGCCTTTCCACTTCAGTCCGTGCCCGCATCAAATCTTCAATCAGATGGGCATTTTCGATAGCCGCCGCCAACTGCCCAGACAAAGCCTCGAAAGCAGGCAATGTTTCCTGACTAAACGCCCCCACCCGATTACTCTGCAAATTGACAACCCCTACCACATTATTGCCGGCAATCAGGGGAATAGAAACTTCCGCACAAGTATCGGGCAGCAGGGCATTCGGCTGAAAAGTGGCACTCGTGCTGGTATCTTCCACTAAAACAGTTCGCTTTTCAGAGGCTGCCATACCGTTGATGGAAGTGGGGGCCATGGCCAGGCGATGGCCAGCCTGCACCAACTGTTCACCAACGATGCCCGTTCCGGCCCGCAAAACTAACCTTTGCCCACTGCTGTCGGTTAAATAAATTTGGGTGTAATATAAATCAAAGCGAGAACGAATAAGCTCCACCGCGTCAGGCAGCAATTGGTCCAGGTCGCGGATACGAGAAACCCGCCGACCGACATCTACCGCCAGGGCCAGGTCGCGGGTGCGCTCGTCCACACGCTTTTCAAGATTGCTGCTCAAATTTTGCAACTGTTGGTTAGCGCGATTAACGCGCTCTAACGACCGGTTGTAATCAAGCGCCGCCTGAAAAGTTAAATAGCCGGCAATAATAAATATGCCCGTATACACAATAACCGGATCCAGCGTCGGCGGAGGGAGAACCAGCCAGTTGTTGTTTTGGGCATAAGAGACAGCAAGCAAAAGCAAAACGCTGACGGCAGTTGTGGCCAGAGCACTACGGGGACCAACAATTAAGCCGGCAGCAATGATAGCGACCACAAAAGCCGATATGGCCACATTTTCAACACCACCAACGCGCAGTACCGAACCGGAGATAATAATGAAAAGGATCAGTAACAGACCATAACCGGCTTCTTGTATTCGGCCACGGCGCGTTAGCCAGGCCGTGCCCACTAATAGAAGAATAGCCACAGTGGCCGGTAGACCCACATAAGGCACCTCTTGGTTAATGAGACTGACAACGGCAGAAACTAGCAGCGCCAAAACCAAAATAGCCAGGGTGATCATCACCCCCGTGTAGAGAATACTAGCTATACGGTTTTTTTCCGAATCAGCGAAAACGGGCGGACTGAGAAGGTGCTGAATTTTAGTTAACATAATTATCCTGATCTGTAAAAATCGGTGGCTCTGCTGAAAAAAGGTCTAAAAAACGAGTTTTCGAGGTCAACTACTCTGGTGATTGTGGTGCTGTTTAGCTAAAAACTCGGTTTTTTCAGTAGACTCATCGGTCATTTATCACGGTGATCGTTGAAGCTTGGTTACGGCCGTTGTTGCTCTGCAAATAAATCTCTGTGTGGGCCAGGCCCAGGGCCTGGCCCAGTTCTTGTGCAGCCACTTGTAAAACATCTTCCACTGTGGTAGCCCGCTGAATCTGCTGGTTAATACGGTTAATTAACGCCTCACGCTCAGCCAGGTTTTGGACCTGCTCATAAAAGCGGGCATTGTTTAGAGCAATCGCAACCTGATTGGCTACCGACTGTAATAAATCACTATCTTCTTCGGTCAGGCCATAGGCTACATTATGCTGCACATCTAATACACCCAAGACGTCCGTTCCCACAGCAATAGGCACGGCAATTTCTGCTTTTGTGTCAGGCAGCAGCGGATTGGGCAGCCATTTTTCATTTTGAGCCACATCGGGAACCAAAACAATTGTGTTAGCGGCCCCGGCCTCGCCCACCAGACCCTGCCCTGGGTCCAGCGCATGCTGCCGTTCCAGCATTTCCTGGGCTGCCCTGCCTGTACCCCCGGCCATAACCAGTTTATCTTTAGTCTCATTGTATAAGTAAATATGGGCATGGTAATAATTAAAAGCGGACCGCACTTCCTTGACCACCTCACTGATCAACTCCTTCTGATCCAGAATCGTTGATAAACGGCGGCTCACCTCGGTACTGGTTTGCAGAGCGCGGGTCCGTTCCTCCACCTGTGTTTCTAATGAGTGCAGCGTCTGTTCAAGCTGGTCGGCCATACTGTTAACTGCCCTGGCCAACGTTTGTACTTCTATCAGACCCTTCAACTCTGCTCGTGCAGCCAGATTACCGGTTTGAATTTCCTGCGCTGTTCCGACCAACCCTTGCAGCGGGTCGGCAATGCTGTTGGTAATCAAGCGGCTGACTCCCCAAGCAAGAAGCGCTAAAAGCCCAATTACCCCTAAGGCTATGGCTGACAAATAATAGGCTGCGGCCAGAGCTTCAGCTCGGAGTCGTTCCACCACAACGGTAAACTGCTGCTCGCCCAGCACAACCGGACGGGAAGCTATTAACACTTCTTCTTGCGTTAAACCCAAAGAGATGCCATCTTCATCCGGTAAAGAAGCGAGGCTGGTACCACGTAATACGACGGAAGGGTTTTGATGGGCAACCAGGAGATTGCTGCTATCAACAATATAGGCTATTTCCTGGTCTAAAGAAAGCTGAGCCAACAAATCCCAGATACGTTTAAACCGTATATCTGCCACCAAAATATTGACGATTTCAGCAGTGCGCAGGTTACGCAAAGGCAGGGCGATGGTAATTAACGGCTCACCGGTTTCGACAGCAAAGTGGACCGAACTGTAGTAACTTTGGCCGGTATGCATAGGGACGGTAAATTCATCTTCCTGCGCTCGTGTGGCCAATTGTGCCTCACTAACAGTCCGAAAACGATTAAGCCGCACCGTTTCTTGTCCGGCCGGATTCAAAATTGTTATCTCATCAAAGGCCGTTTGCTGCGCCAGAAGCTGCGTCAGCACAGTTTGCTGGTGCTCAGGTTCCATCGTGGAGAGGCCATGAGTCTGCTCGACAACCAGAATCTCCCGCTCCAGGCCGGTTATGAAGCTTTCAAGCTGGATCGCTACCTTCTCAGCCGTCTCTCCCTGAAATCGAATAGCTTGCCCTTGGGCCGAATCGACACCTCGCCAGGCAAAAGCCAGCGAGAATAGAACCAGGGGCACAGTGGCCATGAGTACCAGAGCCAGGTTAAGACGGCTGCGAATTGAGTTTAACATTACCCTTCTCCAAAATAGTGTACTACTTGACTTAGAGCAGTTTTCGGGAGGCTCGGTCGTCTGCTAGCGAATAATCGTGTCAGCCTGTCGTAAGATCTCATCAGGAACCTCTAGCCCAATTATATCGGCCGTTTCCAGATTAATGGTCAAAAAAAATTCAGCAAATTCTACCGGTGTCTCGGCCGGATCGGCCCCATTCAAAATATGGTCGGCCAGACGAGCCGACTGCTTGCCAATTTCAGCCATGCTAAAGCCAAACGAGATTAAGGCCCCCGCCATTACCTGCGTGTCATTGGGTACAGACAACGGTAATTGACGCTGGCGCGTTACCTGGGCAAACTCTGCTACCTGGGCCACAACCAGGCTGTCCGGCAGCAAAAAGACGGCATCTATATCTTCCGGTATATTATTGACAGCCTCGGTGATTTCTGCAGGCGTACGTGTTTCTACCGTCACCAGTTCAACGCCCAACTCGCCGGCCACAGATTCGACTACGGCCAAAGCCCCAACCGGGCTGCCGTCTTCCGGGTTGTAGGGGATAAAAACACGCTCTACGTCGGGCGCAATGCGCAGCAGCCATTCCAGCCGTTGGCCATCGCTGGTGCCAAAGGTAACACCGGTGATGTTGCCTCCCGGCAAAGTCATATCGGCAACGACCCCGGCTTCTACGGGAAAGGTCACCGGGGCAAAAACGGTGGGAATAGTGGTGGTAGTTTGTCGCACCACCTGCGTAGCCGGCGTACTAAGCGACAAAATCAGATCGACATTGGCGTCCACCAATTGCTGTACGGCCGGCTCTAAAGCCTCCATGCTGCCGGCCGGTCCTTCGTAGATATAGACGATGGTTTCTCCTTCCACATAACCAAATTCAGCCATGCCTTCCTTAAACCCATCAAAAATAAATTCCAGCGGTGGGGCCAGATTAACAACCCCTATGGTAACCATTTCCGGTTCGTCTTCGCGGCAGCCCGTTAACAAAAACGTGGCCGATAAAATAATAATAGTGATAAACGTCAATAGAATAGATTGATAGGATTTTCTTTTCATGCTCTCTCTCCTTCTTAACCTGCCAGTTTAAGTTTCTGAATTATTCCCATTGCTAGGTTGGATGTGGTGTAGGCGGGCACGTGTATGGGGAGCATTCACGGCCTGGCCCAGCTCGCGTACAGCGATTTGCATCGCTTCTTCCATATTATCAGTTGTTTGAATTTTATGACCGATTTGGTTAATCAGCTCTTGTCGCCGGGCCCGATCCTGGGCTTTCTGGTATATACGGGCGTTTTGGAGAGCAATGGCAACCTGGTTGGCCACCGCTTGCAGCAGTCTGGCATCCTGGTCAGAGAGACCATCA
>JAWOIM010000290.1:0-2798 GCA_046484685.1 Chloroflexota bacterium
CGGGTTTTTTGCAGGCTCATGGGCTGAAGAAAAGCCCGGTTTCTAGTACCCAAAATTTATGATTTTGAAGGTTCGTAGTAACGGCTTTAGCCATCTGACCGCTGAACATGTGCTGAGCGCAGCCGAAGTAGCGGTTACTACAAACCGTTGAGGTACTAGTAACCGAGGTATCCCTACCTCGCCTGTGGAAAGCGCGGTAAGAAACCGCGGCTACTAGATAATGGGATTCCCGACATGCTAAACTATATTCTGCGCCGACTCCTGTTAGCCATTCCCGTTCTATTGGGAGCCTCCTTTTTAGTCTTCATTAGTATACGCTTTATTCCCGGCGATCCGGCCGTAGCGATTGCCGGCGAGCTGGCCACGCCTGCTTATGTGGCCCAGGTGCGCGAAGAGTTAGGGTTAAACGAACCGCTGCTGACACAATATGGCATCTACCTACAGCGCATTATTCAAGGGGATTGGGGGCGTTCCATACGCACCGGGGCACCCGTTACCGAGGACCTGATGGAGCGGCTGCCCCGCACCCTGAAATTGGCCTTCCTCAGCCTGGGGATTGCCGCCCTCTTGGGCATTCCTATCGGGGTGGTTTCGGCCACGCGTGCCAACAGTTGGATCGACACCAGCAGCATGATTTTCGCCCTGCTGGGCGTCTCGATGCCTATTTTTTGGCTGGGCCTGATGCTGATGATCTTTTTTGCCGTGCAGTTGCCCGCCTGGCTGGGCATGACCCAGCCCATTTTGCCCCCTACCGGCATGGGTGAAGGGCCAGGTTCCTGGAAATATCTGGTTATGCCTACCCTGGCCCTGGCAGCCAACTCCATGGCCATTCAGGCCCGCATGACCCGAGCCACTATGCTCAACGTGCTGCGGGCTGATTATATTCGCGCCGCACGGGCCAAAGGAGTACGAGAACAAACCGTCATCTATAAACATGCGCTGCGCAACGCCCTGGTACCAATTGTAAC
Source organism: Chloroflexota bacterium (assembly GCA_046484685.1). Classification (GTDB taxonomy): domain Bacteria; phylum Chloroflexota; class Anaerolineae; order Promineifilales; family Promineifilaceae; genus SLGK01. The sequence continues at coordinate 969 of JAWOIM010000290.1, forward strand.
CATTATTGGGCTGCAATTTGGCACCTTATTGGGTGGGGCCGTCCTGACCGAAACGGTATTTGCCTGGCCGGGAATCGGCCGTTTACTCATTGAATCGATTGGCTACCGTGACTATCCTGTCATTCAAGGAACCGTGCTGTTGATTGCCGGTGGCTTTGTTTTGGTCAACCTGCTGGTTGATGTTTTATATGCTTACCTGAACCCGCGTATCCGTTACGATTGAGGCCGCAAACATTATGAGCATGACACTTGATCCGCAAACAGTCGGTCAGATTGCCGAAGAAGCAACACAACCCACCTCACAATTCAAGGCCACGATGCGCCGCCTGGCCCGCAGTCCGGGAGCTATAGCCGGACTGGTTATTGTCCTTATCTTTCTGTTCATTAGTTTAACGGCCGATTACATTGCCCCTCACAATTATGATCAGAGCAATTTTGCCGTGGCCCGTCAGGGTCCCAGCGCCGAATATTGGCTGGGCAATGACGAAATCGGCCGTGACCTGTTCTCCAGACTGCTGCACGGCGCTCGCATTTCCCTGTATGTTGGTCTTATATCGGTCGGTATTGGCGTGGTGGTGGGTCTACCCCTTGGGCTGCTGTCCGGCTATTTTGGCGGTATTATCGACCAGATTATTATGCGCTTGATGGACATTATGCTGGCCTTTCCCAGTATTTTGCTGGCTATTCTCATGGTAGCCGTGCTTGGACCCAGCCTGGAAAACGCCATGATTGCCATTGGCGTGGTCTCTATCCCCATCTATGCTCGCCTCATTCGCAGTTCTACCCTGGAAGTAAAAGAGGAATTGTTTATTGAAGCCAGCCGGGCCATGGGGGCCGGTAATGTCTATATCATTTTACGCCACGTGCTGCCCAACACGCTGGCCCCGGTGGTGGTCCAATCAACATTACAAATTGCGGCCGCCATTCAGGCGTCGGCCGCGCTGGGCTTTTTGGGCCTGGGGGCTCCTCCCGATGTACCGGAATGGGGCAATATGCTGCAAAAAGGACGTACCTACATTATCTCGGCCCCCCATATCGTCATCTACCCGGGCATAGCCATTATGCTGGTGGTGCTGGGCTTCAATCTGTTAGGGGATGGCCTGCGCGATGCGTTAGATCCCCATTTGGCACACGGATCGTAAAACGTAGTGCGTAGTGCGTAGATTTTCCGCTTACGCCCTACGCACTATTTTATTTAAGTCAGTTGGGGCAGTTCCCCTTTATACGGTTCCACTTCGGTGGCTTCCGGCCCTTTTTGAGTATGTTCCACATCATATAATACCCATTGGCCTTCATCCAGCCGGCCCGGATCCACGCTTGAGCCAGATTTGTGAAAGAAGATTTCTTCATCGGCCGTACGCACAATAAAGCCATATCCCTTGCGCTCGTTGAACCATTTGACGCGGCCAATATATTTACCGGTCTGGGGGTCAATTTGCAAGGTGATAGGTACGGCAAACCGGTCATCAGCCGGCGCTTCTTGGGTCCTGGTCTGGGGTGCCGGCCGCTGCTGGCTGCCGCTGCCACCTGAGGAACGGCCGTTATCCAATTCAGTGACGGATTCCGGCTCAACCGGCAGCCCGGCATCAGCCAACTGTCGCTGCATCTCCACAGTAAAGAGGAATTTATTGCCCTCCGCATCGGTTGCCCATTGGTCTTTGAAATTCATAGTTTACTGTCTCCTCGGTTAGTATGGTATTGCGTATTACGTATTGCGTATTACGTATTGCGTAGCAAGTAGGTCTACGTGCTAATTAATGACAATTGTTTCGGTGCTGCTTTGTCTGCGACCGTGACGCTGTTGGTGGCCGGCAGCGGCAGGGCGCCGAT
>JAWOIM010000334.1:0-6395 GCA_046484685.1 Chloroflexota bacterium
TTTCCGGCATGAGCCTGCTCAAAGTGCCCATTGTGGTGCAGACCTACCGTCACCTGACCGCCCCGCCCGACCTGGAGCAGACCAAGCTAATCACCCAAACCGTTTCTATGTCCAGCAACTACTCGGCCAATTTACTCATGGCGATGATGGCCGGGACGAGTAATACCTATACGGCCGTCACCTATTTCAACGAGCAGATGGGCCAACTGGGTCTCTACAACACTTTCATCACCGTCCCCTTCGACTCCGATCCCCAGCCCGAGCAGTTGACCACCTACCTGACGCCCGCCAACAAGCGGCCCGGCCCCAGCGCCCGCCCCGACCCCTACCGCCAGACCAGTGTCGGCGACCTGACCACGCTGCTGCAATGGGTCTACGAGTGCGCTCGGTCCGACAGCGGCCCCCTGCGCCAGCACTACCCCGACGACCTCAGCCAGGCGGAATGTGCCGCCATCTTAGAGGTGATGGAGCTTAACGAACTGTCGAACCTGCTCAGTGAAGGGCTGCCGCCGGGCACGCCCATCTCCCACAAAGTGGGCTGGGTCGGCACCACCCACGGCGACATCGCCATCGTCTACGGGTCGGAGCAAGATTATCTGATAGGGCTGGTATTGTACGGCGACACCTGGCTGGAATGGGATAAGAGTGCGCCCCTGTTTGCAGCCATTTCCCAACTGGCTTACCGCCACTTCAACGACCCCGACGCCTACAGCGCCGAGGTGCTGGCCGCACCGCCGGCCGTTAGCAGCACGCCAACGCCCCTGGCCACTCCTGATTTACCCCAGGCGCTCGTTTTTGGTACGCAGGGCATTGGGTTAAAATTGCGGGCCACGCCGGGCGGGGCAGAACTGCTCGTTTTGCCCGAAGGCAGTCTGGTGGGCTTGCTGCCCACTGCCCCGGCCGAACAAGGCGGCGTCACCTGGCGTCATGTGCGTACGGCCGAAGGACAGGAGGGCTGGGTGGGGGCGGCGTATTTAGTCCGCGAATAGGTTGCTAATTCCCCGTATTGCGTATGCCGTATTGCGTAAGAAATCTAACCAACAATAATACGAAATACGCAATACGAAATATGAGTATGGCTCAAGCAATTGTTATTAATAATGTGAGCAAACGGTATGGACGAGGGACAAAAAGTGTAACGGCCGTTGAACTTTACCGCCTCACCCCCACCTTTACCGTCAGGAATATCAGTTCGTGGCTCCATAACGGCCTTCCCTTCACCCTGCCCGGCATTGACTACACTCCGGCCGACCTGACCTTTTCGCTGCTGGTTTTAGCAGGCTGGCTGCTGGGACTGCTCCTGATCGCCATTCTCATCTTTCAGCGACAAGATATTACTTCATGATTTTTAACCACGGATATAACGGATCAGACGGATTTACACAGATAAAGATCCGTGTAAATCCGTCCAATCTGTAAAATCCGTGGTTAAATTTTGTCAACTACCGACTACATCAACGTTTTCATCAAAGCCTTCAGCGAATCCGCCGACGGCCGAATTTGATCCGCCGTCAGGTGGGCCAAGGGCGTATCTACCATATGGTTCATTTCCACCAGGTTGGGCCGGTCGGGATTATAGTAGATAAGGCCGGTGATAAACTCTTCTTGCTCCTGCGCCCACTGCAAGCGGTGTAGGGCACCCAGCTTGTTCTTGGGGTCATAATCCTCATCCAGCTTCCGCAGTTGAATCTTAGAGCCATCATGCAGTTCCACCACCACCATTTCACCCGGCTCGTAGTCGTCGATCATGATCTCTTCAGCCGGCGGCACCCAGCCGACGTCATGGAGGGGCATCTCATTTTCTTTACCGTAGCCATAGCTCTTGGGGGAGTGGTCATCGTTGTTAAAGGCCACACAAGGACTAATGATGTCCAAAACGGCCGTTCCCCGATGGCTCAAGGCCGCTTTCAACAGCTCCTTCACCTGCTTGGGGTCACCGGCAAAACTGCGGGCCACAAAGCCACAGCCGGCCACAATCGCCTCCATACAGATGTCGATCTCCGGAAAATCGTTCTTACCGGCATACTTTAGCTCTAGCCCTTGATCGGCCGTGGCCGAAAACTGCCCTTTGGTCAGGCCATAGACGCCGTTGTTCTCAACGATATAGACCATACGGGCATTACGCCGCACCAGATGCTTAAACTGGCCCATGCCGATGCTGGCCGTGTCGCCATCGCCGCTGACGCCAATGGCATTCAGCGACCGATTGGCCATCAAGGCCCCTGTACCGACGGAAGGCATACGGCCGTGCAGGGCATTAAACCCGTGCGACCGCCCCAAAAAATAGGCAGGGGATTTGCTCGAACAGCCAATCCCGCTTAACTTAATCATTTCATGTGGCTTAATACTCAATTCATAGGCCACACTGATAATCTGGCTGGCTATCGAATTATGGCCACACCCTTTACATAACGTGGTTGGTTGGGCGTTATAATCCGTCTTCTCCAACCCGATCTCATTTACACGTACTCGTCCGCGTCCCATTTTAAACTCCTATTGGAATTGTCAACTATCAACTGTCAACTATCAACTTTTCAATACTTGCTTCTTACCGATTACCGGCCGCCCCAATCGCCTCAACCACCCAATGGGCCGTCAGCGGCATCCCGTCCATGAAGGCCAGCGAATGGAGTTTAGTAGCCATTTCCGGCATTTCCGTTTGCAAAATAGCGTGCATCTGGCCATCCCGGTTCAATTCAATTACGTAGACCTTATCATGACGGGCCACAAATTCCTTGACTTCATCATTAATAGGCAGCGCCCGCAGCCGCATAAAGCTGCTCTTAATGCCATCCTCGGCCAGCCGGTCCCGTGCTTCGTCAATGGCAAATTTGGTCGTGCCATAGGCAATAATACCAAAATCGGCATCGGCTACCTCATCCACCACCGGGCCGGGAACCAGCTTGCGCGCCGTCTCAAACTTGCGTTGGATGCGGTCCATATTCCGCACCCACGCCCCTGAATCTTCGCTGTAAACAGCATTCTCATCATGGCCCGTCCCCCGGGCAAACCAGGTTCCACGTGGATGCTCATTACCGGGCAAGGTCCGGTAGCCCACCCCGTCGCCGTCAATATCCTTGTAGCGGGCAAACCCTTTTTCTTCCACTTCCTGAGCGGTCAGCACTTTGCCTCGTTTAATTGGCTCGGTGGGATAACTGAACGGTTCGGCCATCCAGTTATTCATCCCCAGGTCCAGATCGCTCAGGACCAGCACCAGCGTTTGCAGCTCTTCGGCCAGGTTAAAGGCGCTGGTACCAAATTCAAAACATTCTTCTACGGTAGCCGGTAAAAGCAGCACGTTTTTGGTGTCGCCGTGGCCCAGATAATAGGCAAAAGTAACATCTCCCTGACCGGTGCGGGTAGGCATTCCGGTGCTGGGACCGACGCGCTGGATGTCCCAAATAACGGCCGGAATCTCGGCAAAGTAGGCCAATCCGGCAAACTCGGCCATCAGGGAGATACCGGGGCCAGAGGTGGCGGTAAAGGCTCGCGCCCCGGCCCAGCCGGCACCGATCACCATGCCGATGGCCGACAATTCATCTTCGGCCTGAATAACGACGTAGGTCGCTGCCCCTGTATCCGGGTCACGCCGCAGTTGGGGCAGGTAGACGTTGAGGGCATCGATGACGCTGGTGGAAGGGGTGATGGGGTACCAGGCCGCCACGGTGACGCCGCCATAGACGGAGCCTAAAGCGGCCGCTTCATTGCCGGTGATGGTGATCAATCCTTCTGTCTCGTTCATCGGCTCGACGCGGTAGGGATCCACCTTTTCCATATTTTCGACAGCCCAATCGTAGGCGGCTTTGACCACTTCCATATTGCTATCGACCAGTTTGCGCCGCTTCTTGAAATGATAATCGAGGGCCTCGTCGATCGCTTCCAGCGGGATGCCCAGCAGATAAGCAACCGTGCCTACATAAACCATATTGGCAATATAATCACGCAGCTTGCCCCGCATCCCCGTGTCGCGCACGAAGGTATTGACGGGCACGCCATAATAGATGAGGTCATCCCGCTGGGGCAGGTCGCGCCAGTCGTCGTTGTGGATACAAACGCCACCGGGGGGCAAAATAGTGATGTCCTGGCGCACGGTAGCATCGTTGAAGGCAACCAATATCTCAGAGGTGTGGCGGCGGGCTACATAGCCATCTTTGGAGACGCGGATGTGATACCAGGTGGGAAGGCCCTGAATGTTAGAGGGGAAGATATTTTTGCCGTTGACGGGAATCCCCATCTTAAAAAAGGCGCGCAGCAGAGCCATATTGGCGGTCTGGCTGCCGGTTCCATTGGCGGTGGCGACCACAATGGAAAAGTCGTTAATAATAGACGGCCGTTCGTCTGGCACCACAGCGGTGCCTGGTAGGGCCTCAGCAATACCCATGACAGTTACTCTCCTGTGAAAGTTGGACGCAGAACGCTATCTACACCCACCCCTTCTTAAAAGTTTGATATGATCAAAGTACAAAATACCCTCCAAAAGATCTACTGGTCAATCTTTAGGAGGGCATACCATAATTATTCAGCCATATAAATCTCATCAAAATTGTAACAAATGCGCCCAACTCAGACAACGATTTATTAGGCAGTTATTACAAAAGTACGGATTATGCGTTATGAATTGCACCGCTAACGGTACAAAATCCGCGAAGCTAACGGCTGCCGCTCCTTCGTTTTGCTTTCGGCGGGGTAGCCGGCCGTCATCAGGGCCTGCGGCTGCCAGTCAGGGGGCAGGTCGAGCGTGTGGGCCACCACGTCGGGGCAAAAGAGAGGGGCACACATCCAGCAGGCTCCCAGCCCCAGAGCGTGGGCGGCCAGCAGCAGGTTTTGGCCGGCCATGGCTGTACTTTGCATGGCCATAATCCATTCGTTTTGCTGCCGTTTGGCATCGGGGTAGCTGTCCATGTCGGCCATCGTCAGGCAAAGCAAGATGAGCAGGGGGGCCTGGGTAATGCGCTGGTAAGAACGGCCGACATCTTTGTTAATGATGGCTTCGGGCACGCGATCGGCCGTTAAGTCACAGCGCAAGCGATCGCCCATAGCCGTCGCCAGTTGCTGTTTCGTTTCAGCACTTTCCATGACCACAAAACGCCACGGCTGCCGGTTATGGGCCGACGGTGCCCAGCAAGCGGCCGTTAGCAACTGTTCAATTAACTCATCTGGTACTGGCTCCGGCTTATAGCGACGAATCGATCGACGCTCAACTATCCCTCTAACCGTTCGTAATTCGTCATTCATAATTCGTAATTTCTTTGCCCAGGATAAGGGCTGTACGGCCGTCCGGCAAGAAAAGGCGGCGCTCTTCGGCAAACCCTGCCCGTTGGTAGAGAGCCAGAGCGCGCGGGTTTTCTTCATCCACCACAATTTCCAGATAGGGGATATGCCAATGGTGGGCCACGGCTGTTAACAACCCGATCATCTTTGTTCCCCACCCCTGCCCGCGCCGTGAGGGGGCCACGCTCAGGTTAGCCAGCTCGGCCACATGCGGGTAACAGACCAGTTGGCCGCTGCCAATTAAGGACGGAGGACCAAGGACGGAGGACCGAGGGTAGCTTCTTCCGTCTTCCGTCTTTCGTCTTCGGTCATTATCTTCAACGACCAGCCAGCAGCAGCGTTTTTGCGCTTGCCAGCGCAGCAGTTGGGCCACATGCTGCCGGAACTGAAACGGCGTCAGGCTGCCGTCAGATAGGTCGTAGAGGGCATCCCGGTCATCAGACCGGGCCAGGCGAAAAATGGGGCTGTTTTGGGGGGATGAGGGGGGGCGATAATTGCCCGAGAGGAAACGGCCGTTGAGCAGGGCGTCGAGATGTTGGTCTAAAACGGTCATGGGCGTGAAACGTGAAACATAATGGCCACATACTGGCCGGGATATTAAGCCAACAATTCCGATGACAGGCGGCTTCTGGGCCATAGCCGCTCGGCTGCCTGGGCCTATTATACAACAAATTGGCCCCAGACCTGACAGGTTGGCAATCACAGATTGCACCAAATCTGTCAGGTCTTGTCGGTACGTAGTCGTTTTATCCGTTCCTTCCCCAATCCGCTGTCCTCACCCCGGCGGCAGCAGCAACTGATCCAAAATCGCCTCCCGCTCAGGCACATAGGCCAGTTCCAGACACGCCAGCAGCAGCGGAGACCATCGGCTATCTTCCCAAATCCATCCAGGCCCGCATTGCCGAGGCCATGCGGGTGCCGCTGGAGGAGGTGCACGGGGTGGTCTCCTTTTACTCTTTTTTCACCATGGTTCCGCGCGGGCGTCACACTACCCGCTGCTGCCTGGGAACGGCCTGTTACGTGCGGGGGGGCAAGCACAACATGGACGGGCTCAAGGGATTGCTGCACATCGAACCCGGCGGGACCACGGAGGACCGTAAATTCTCCCTTGAAACGGTCCGCTG
>JAWOIM010000380.1:0-3599 GCA_046484685.1 Chloroflexota bacterium
GTATAAATGTGCTTGAAAATCATGTCAACAATGTGTTTTTTTTCACGCTGTTTCGTCAAAATTAAGGTGTTACCAGCTGAGATAAATAACTGAAAACGGACTGTTTCGGCCAAGATGAATGAGTGGAGGCCATGCCCCTGACCAACGGGTCGCTCCAAAGAGAGCGGCCTTTTTCTTTGCCATCGGGGGCAAAACAGATAAGCTTTGCCCCTATCCTGAAAATAAGGAGAGGGCGCTGCCGGCAGAAAGCCTGGACAGCTCACCGGCAAGCGCCCCCCAAAAACATTGTGGTCATTGTAGTCGCCTTTGGGTCAGAAATCCAGAAATACAGCAAAAATGAGGGGCACAAGCTCTGTCCGCGGCCAGGGCAGTGCGGTCATTGCCAGACGGTGGGCCGGATGGTGGGGCATGGCAGCTACTGGCGTAAGCCCAAGGACCTGACGCGAGCCTGGTGGATGCGGGTCAAGCGCTGGCGCTGCCGGGCCTGCCGGCGGACGACGAGCAGCCTGCCCAGCTTCCTGCTGCCCTGGCGTCACTACCTGGTCTGGGTCATCCAGGCGGTGCTGGTGCGGCGGCTGGAGGCCGGCGGCAGTTGGGCGGAGGTCGTCGCCGGGTGCAGCGACCGGCAACCAGGGGTTGCGCCGCTGCCGGCGCCGCGCACGATGCAGCGCTGGCTGAAGGCGTTCAGCGGTCGGGCGCCGGCCTGGTTGCTGGCGGTGCTGGGGGAACTGGCCCGGCAGGAGAGCGGCAGCCGCTGGCTGGAACCGCGCGGGCCGACGACGGCAGGCGCTGCCCAAAGCCTGCTGCTGGTGAGCCTGGACTTACTGGCCTGGGCCAAGAAGCGCTGGTCGGCGTTGGCCGGCTACGGGGTTAGCGACCGGCTCGCTTTCTTGAGCCACTGGGGGAACAGTCGCCGCCTGGGCCGGCTGGTCTGAAGCCGCGGCAGCGCCCACACACTTTGCCAATAGGCAGGTCGCCGGGGATGGCTATGATGGGGTCATCGGGCTAACAAAAGGCCCGCGCCTATCTTTTTGGAAGCAAAGGAGAGACAAAATGACCCCATCTGGGCCACCAGACAAAGATCAACAGGAACGGAACACGGAAATTGCCCTGTTCCGGTATGGCCTCATTGCCCCACTGCTATTTGACCCGCCGGCAGCCGGTCAATTGGAGGCGGCGCTACGTGACCTGGCCGGCAAAACCTATCATATTCCTTACTCGAAACGGCGGCGGGTCAGCGTCGCGACGTTGCGTCGCTACCTGGCCCTGTATGCGCAGGGGGGCTTTGCGGCGTTGCAACCGCAGCCACGGGCGGACAAAGGTCGCTTGAAGGCATTTACCCCTGAGGTTCTGGCGGCGGCCATCGCCTTGCGCGCAGAACAACCGGCGCGGACGACGCCGATGCTGGTCGAGCTGCTCAAACGAGACCCCAACCTCCAACTGGACCAAGCCATCAACGCCCACACGCTGACCACCCACCTGCGCCGGCGAGGCAAGAGCCGGCGGCAGGTGAGATTGGCCACACGTAGCTACCGGCGCTTTGAGCGCGACCACAGCAACAGCCTCTGGCAGGGCGACGCCATGGTCGGCCCCTGGCTGCCCGACCCGGTGGTGGCTGGCCGGAAACGGCGGGCGCACCTGTTTTGTTTTCTGGATGACCACAGCCGGCTGGTGCCCCACGCTGAGTTCTTCTGGGATGAAAGTCTGCCCCGCCTGGAGCGGGTGCTCAAGGTAGCCATCCTGCGCCGTGGCCTGCCCCGGGCCATCTACGTGGATAATGGGCAGGTCTACTCGGCCAACCAATTCGCCGCCGCCTGCGCCACTCTGGGCATTGAGCGTATCCAGACGGCCCCCTATTCCCCAGAAGCCAAAGGAAAACAGGAGCGCTTCTTTGAGACGGTACGGCTGCAATTCATGCCCGAGGTGGCCGTCTCCGACATCAACACCCTGGCCGCACTGAACGAATCCTTTTGGGCCTGGCTGGCCTGCATCTATCACCAGGCCGAACACAGCGAAACCGGGCAGACGCCGCTGGCGCGCTTCCGGGCCGGCCGGAATGAGTTGCGCCCGGTTGACCCCCAGGCGCTGACGAGCGCCTTTCTGTGGCGCGCAAAGCGTAAGGTGCGCAAGGATGGGACCCTGGCGCTGCAGGGCAATCGCTACCAGGTTGACGCCCATCTGGCCGGCCGGACGCTGGAACTACGTTTCGACCCCTTTGACCTGGCAACGATTGACCTTTATCTGGACGAACAGCATCTGGGCCGGGCCATTGTCGTCAGCCAGGGCCGGGTAAAGCATCTGGCCGTACAGGGGCTGGTCACCGAGGCGCCGCCGCCGCCCCCAAGCGGCAGTTCCCTGGACTACCTGGCCGCGCTGCGTGCCGAGCATCGCCAGCTGTTGCAGCAGGAAGCCGGCCAACTCCACTTCGCCCGTTTGCTGCACCCAGCGGAAAAGCCAGCCCCAGCTGACTCAGAAAACCCCACCAACCAGGAGAATTAACCCCATGTACCAGGAATTTTATGGGTTTACCCGCCTTCCTTTTGACAAAGACATTCCCCCCGATAACCTTTTCGCCGCCCCCGACCAGCAGGAACTGGCTGGCCGTTTGACCTTCCTTTTGCGCCAGCACGGCTTAGGCCTGGTCACGGGCGAGATTGGCGCCGGCAAGTCCACGGCCATTCGCGGTTTCACCGCCCAGCTCGACCCCAACCGCTTTTTCCTCATCTACCTGCCTAATCCAACCATTGGCATGAATGGTCTCTATCGCGACATCCTGACGGCCCTGCATTACGAGGCCCCCTACAGCCGGCCCAAGCTGGTGGCCGCCATCCGCGCCGCCTTCAGCCACCTGGTCCAATCCCGGCGCCGCTTCCCCTTGCTGGTCATCGACGAGGCCCACCTGCTGCCGGCTGATGCCTTTGAGCAGTTCCGCCTGCTGCTGTCGGACCAGATGGACAGCCATTCCCTGGCCTCTCTGCTCCTGGTCGGCCAGCCCGTCCTGCGCGACACCTTGCGCCTGGCCGGCAACCAGGCCTTCTACCAGCGCCTGACCATCCGCTACCATATCCAGCCCCTCGACCTGCAAAACGCCATTGCTTATATCAAGCACCACGTCCGGATCGCCGGCTTTCAGGGCCGCCAGCTCTTCAGCGACGACGCGCTGGGCCGCATCTTCGATTACACCAAGGGCGTCCCCCGCCAGATTAACCTCCTTTGCACCACCGCCCTCCTGGCCGGCATGATTGACCAGAAGAGCATCCTCGACGAAAGCACCATCCGCAAAGCCATCGCCGACATCGACCGCCATTGAGCGCGGCCGTCCCCCACCAAAAACGGGTTCCGACTGGAACCCGTTTTTTTCTGAACACCTGCTACAATTTAGCTCGGCCGTTCGCCATTATTTAGCCCGGCCCGTAACACACCGTGTTGAAAGGTCTGATTTCCACTTCAGTATATTCAATGACACAAAGAGGGTTGCCATTCCCATCTACAACAATGGAGATATCACCTACTTTTGGAAGCGGCTCAGCATCATGTTCCAGACCCCATAATAGGGGACTAGTAGTGGTCTTGATCCCATCGCGAACCAGGTTTCCAAC
>JAWOIM010000442.1:0-3020 GCA_046484685.1 Chloroflexota bacterium
AGAGTCAGACAAAAACAAAGCGGAACAGAAATCAAAAGAAGAGAAAGATGTCAAAGCGGGCGGCCCCCAGAAAAAACCCCAGGGAGACCCCCAACCCAAGCTCAACCCCCCCAAAGCGGTTGAGCCAAAAGGCAAAGTCAACACGGAGGAGGTCGAACCGCCCGAAGTAGAGGCAGGCGATACTGGCAGCCTGGGCTGGCCCCCCACCAAAGCCCAATCGGTGCCCGACTGGGATGATGAAGTAGGCAAATATGATGCGTTCAAAGCGGGTGATTTTGAGGCCCTGGGTGTAGACCTTGGCGGCCTGGAAGGGGATACCACCGGTCTAAACGAGGGTATTACCGTAGACGACCCCGAAATCCGGCGGCAGATGGTCCAGGACGCGCTGGCCAACGGCATGGGCGGCGACGGCAACGAAGTTGGTCCCATGAATTATGCTGCCTCTACCATTTTAGATACTATTCCCTTTGCCGGACCACTCATGGGTGTGGGCCAGTTCGTTACCGAAGGGCCAGGGGCCTGGTGGGAGACAACCAAAAGCGGCTTTACCGATTCGGCCGCTAACATTAAATCTGCCTGGAAAGGGATGGGCGAGGGCAGTGGCTGGAATCGGGTGGCCAGCTTCCTCGAGTTAATTATCGGCTTGTTGGAGATGGTCAACAATATCGCTATGCTGTTGACTATTATTCTGACCGTTGTCTTAATTGTTGTGGCTATTATTTTTGCTGTGGGTACGGTATTGGCCGCTATTCCCTTTACGGCCCCTGTCGGGACACCGATGGTTTCTTTTTCCAGCCCGCTCTTACCCATAATTCCCACCATCATCGCCGGCCTGGCCCAGTATATGATTATCTTTAATCTGATCATCCGGGTTCTGCGTGAGGTGGCTGTTGCTTTCCGCATCATCGATATGCTTTATTATGAATCAGATCCCGATAAGTTGATGGAACGGCAGGCCAAGCTGGCCGAGCATGTGACCGGCCTCAACTCCACGGCCAAAAACCGGATCACGCCCGGCATTGGCGGCAAGGGGGATGGCGAGGAGAAAGATCCCAACGAACAGATTGCCGGGGCCGAGGAGTTGGAAGAGCCGCTGGTCAGCGACTTTACCATTGAGCGGGTTAATACAAAATCGGATGATGAGAAACAGGATTACAAAACGGCCTGGATGAAGAAGTATGGCATTCGCAGCACGGCCGATGACGTGCGCGAAGAACTGATGGAATCTGAAATTGAATCGCCGCCCATGCTGGAGTATGGCAAAGAGCCGGATGAGGATGTGGTCGGCCGTATCGACCGCAATGCCATCGCCATTGTCGAATTGAAACGGCAGCGCCTGGGTCTGGCCGCCCAAGGCCAGGAGATGGACCAGTCGATTGATGTGGCCCAGAATCAGAAGGAGATCATTGGCGGTGCCCGCCAAACGGTGGCCGAAAACAAGGCCGTGGCCGGTGAGCATCAGGAAGATATTGAGAATAAGCTGGACAAACAGGATGAATTGAAGGCTGAAACAACAGAGACAGAAAAGAAAGGGCAAGAGGGCAAGAGCCAGGGGATACAGGCCGGCCCCATCGCCACAATTATTCTTAAATTACTACAGCCGCTGATGCCGGCCGTTAGCAAAGCGGGCGAAAAGGTAGACGGTGAGCAGCAAGATGGTGTTAAAGAAGGACCGGATAAAACGCTCGAAACGTCTGATTCGACCATCGAATCGGCTAAAGAAGGCAGCCGGGAGGCCGACGAGCGCAAGGCCAACACCAAAAAGACTCAGGGTGAGGCCAAAGAATCTCAGAATAAACTGGATGATACCGATCAGGTCTTAGAACAGCACGAAGAAGAAGTGGATGCCGGGGTTGATGCCCTGGTGGACCATAAACAAGCATTGGCTACCAAGCAGGAAGAGATCGCCGCCGAAGAGGAGCGGCTCATCGAAGAGCGCACCGAAGCCCTCAATGATGCCGTGATGTGGATGGTGGAATGGCGCGAGAAGCGGCTGGAACTGTTCACCGAAATGGAAGAACGGCTGGAAGAGCGGCTGCCCAAAGAAGCGGAAGAGGATGACGACGAACTGGGCGGTGAAGAAAAGAAAGCAGCCTGGGACATTTACGACGAAAAAGAGGACCAGGGCAAGTTGAAAGGCCAATATATGACCGACCGCATGAAAGGCGACATTTATAGTGAAGAGAGTGAGATGGCGTTTGATGTGGAGTAGCGGGAGGCGTGATGCGTGATGCGTGATGCGTGAAACGTGATGCGTGAAGCGTAAGGTATTCTCTATGTCATTCTGATTGGTATAACGCACCTGTTAGCCTAATGACAACAACGAATTGGAAAAAATAACGAATTGCGTCTGATGTGAAACTCATTCGTTGCTTTCAAAAATTCGCTGTTGTCACCAATAGACTGTAGCCGCGGTATCCTTACCGCGCATGTACCAATAAGGATACCGCGGCTACTAAAAATTACGACGAGCTATGACAAAAGATAAACAGCAACAACCAACGGCCGAACAACAGTTACTAACGGCCATCACCGCCCGGCAGGATGCGGGGGATGCGGCCGGTGAGGCGGAAGCGCGAGGGCGGCTGGGCTGGGTGTACAGCCAGCAGCAGCAGTGGATCGAAGCGGCCGAGCAGTTTGCGGCGGCCCGCTTGTTGGCCGAGGCAGCGGGAGAAACGGCCGTTGCTGCCCATTTCCGCTATGCCGAAGCGCTGGCTCTCTACCAGGCCCCCGACCGGCAAGCGGAAGCAGCCGACCGCCTGGCCGACGCCGCCCAACGCTTTGCCGGCGACGAGACAATCACTAACCCGGCGGCCCTTTCGGCCGTGCGCCAGCGGCAGGCGTTTGTTGCTTTTCAGCAGGGAAAGGGAGACGCGGCTTTGGCGGCCATGCACCAGGCCCTGGCCGCCGCCCCGGACAGCCCCGCTTTCCGGGCCGAACTGCATCTCAACCGCGCCATTTTTGCCTGGCTGGAAGCCGACTATAAGCAGGCTACGGCTGATATTGACCAGGCCCGCACC
>JAWOIM010000490.1:0-5595 GCA_046484685.1 Chloroflexota bacterium
CCGGCAGCCAACCCCCTGCGGAAATACAGGAATCCAGACAGGGCCAGGACGGCAGCCAGGGCGAGCAGCGCGGTAATGACCAATATACGAAGAAAGGGAGATCTTTTCATCGGTTACTCCTCTGCCTCAGTATCTGTTCGCAGAATTCCATTACGAAACAGAAATCGCGAGAGGCTTGCGAAAGGTTGCAATAACGATGGAATGCTTACACGTTGGTGGCTGCTGGATGGATTAAACCGCCAGCAAAGCTCAGTATCGAAAAACCAGGTTTTTACCACCTCTCTGACAAGCTGTCAGAATTTTGAAAACGGGTCGTTAACACTTCCTTGACCTTACTGTAAAGTTAGGGGCAGACGCTGTCATGTGGCAGATGTCCCAAACCGATGGGACAAAATGTCCCAGATTTATTTAGAGGTTATTCGATGGTAGTTTGGGCAAGGGCGGGCCAGTGGGTGTCGCTGCCGGGGTACCAGGCGGTGAGGATGAAGGATGCGACGGTGAGTTCGGCGTGGCTAGTTTCGTATCGGCCGTAAATGTCGGTGGTTGTGTTGGCGATGGTGACTTGTCCAGCTTCTATTGGGATGGTCTGGCGGCTGACTTCGCCGCTGCTGTTGAGGAAGATGATGTCGAAGTAGCCGCTGCCGGTCGAGGCGGGGTTGATTTTGGCCAGGAAGGCGAGGATGAAGGGGCTGCCGGGGGTGACGTTGATCGTGCCGGAGTTCATGCCTAAGTCCTGGTTGGCTGCGACGTTAATCGACAAGGCGCCGCCGGTTCCGTTGGCGCTGCCGACTATCTGGTAAGCGCCGCTGCCCCAGATGCCCCAGCCGTTAAGGCCGTTACCAAAAGCTCCATTAGGAACGCTGTTTACTGTTTGGCTGCTGTCGAGGTAGGTAATTTGTTCAAGGGTGAGTGCCGCTGTGCCGTTACAGTCGCACTCCATGTTGATGCGGAAGCCGGTGTCGGCGTGGGTGGCGCCGTCGGGAACATGGCCGCTGATGGTGTATTCGGCGAACAGCCCCTCGCCGCTGAGAGGTTGGACCCGGATTTCCAGGGGGAGGCCCGGCACGGCGCTGCCGAATTCGTCCAGCAATGTCCCTGTAACGTGGAAATCATCGATGCGTTCGAGGGTGAGGTTGGTGCGGGGGCGGAGATAGCGGAGGATGAGGTTGGTGAAGGTTCCGGGCTGGCTGTCGGGCAGGAGAGTTTGGGGGTGGGGATGCCAGGACTGGAAGATGACGTGGTCGGGACGGCCGCCTGTCAGGACTTCATATTCAACGAAGCGGGACTCGGCATGGTCGAGCCATTCCTGGTCGGTGCTGTCGTTGGGGTCGCCGAAGTAGATGATGCCAAAGTCGACGCCCCTGGATTTGACGTAGTCTTCGATAGCTTTAGCCCTTTCGGCCCAGTCGGGACGGAAGAAGTTGATGTCTAGGTGGAAGTAGTCGAGTTCCTGGCCGGTGGCCTGTTTGTAGGCGCTCATCCAGTCGGCGACGGCGCTGACGTCGAGGTCGGCCGTTTCGATACTACCGACTTTGGCGTTGGGGAATATCTCCCGCACGGCGTTGACATAGTTGGCGGTGTCCTGGGCGATTTCGGCCGGGGTCATATGGCAGGTTGCGAGATCGTAAAAGGTTCCGGCGTCGAAGCCATGTTGGAGGTCCATCGCGTAGAGGACGCCGCCGGCTTCGGCGATTCGTTGAGCGATGTTGAGGGCAGGAGGAATGCCGGAAAAGCCTTCCAGGGTGGCGGCATTGCAGAGGGCAGTCTCGGTCAGGGGGCCGTTTTCAAAGGTAATGGCGATGCGCCGCTGTTTGAGATCATCCAGCACGGTCTGGAGTTGGACCGGGGTGGCCTCGGTTTCGAGCCAGACGGGATAGAGCCGCATGACATGGACGGCTTGGGCGGCCGTCATCCAGGGGGCGTTTTGCTGGAACAGGTCGTAGAATTGGAAGGGGCCGCCGCCGGGGATGTGCCGGTTCAAGGAGTAGGGGTCGAGGGGGCTAAACCAGATTTGTGGCCGTTCGGTGAGGTCTTTGTAGGGCCAGGCGGTGGCGGTTGGGGTCGGTTGTTGTTGAGTGGGGCTGTCAGGAACGGCCGTGACGATTGGGTCTGCATGGGTTTCTGGCGCGGTTGGGGTTGGCGGGCTGGCGGGGGCCGGTTGGCCGCTGCTGGTTAGATTGCATCCCTGGGCAAGGAAAAGGAGGATGAGGACGGCAGCTTGTCCAGCGGACCAAAATCGGCCTGCATGAGCTTCATCAACATCCTTCTGGAAATATTGACTCATATTTCTCTCCTTTATCAAGCCGACACCGGGCACGTTCGCCGGCGAGTAACCGATGCCGTCGTCATCGATCACCACGCCTAACACAAAAGCGAACGATCTGTCACTCATGTTCGCCTCCTCAAGGTAGTTGAGTTGCCAATGCGGGCTGTGACTGCAAGTAAGCCCACAGCGCAGCCAGTTCAGTATCGGTCATGTTTTGGAAGTATTGCCAGGGCATAAATTCGCTCAGTTGACGGCCGGTGGGGTGCATGCCCATGCGCAATGCCTTTACAAAATCCTGCTGCGTCCAACCCTGAAGCTCGCCGCCAGGGGTCAGGTTAGGACCGATGGGGCAGTCTTGGCAGGCTTGCCCCCCTGCCAATTCAGCGCCGTGACAGCCGCTGCATTGAGCAATTTGAGCCAGGTATTCGCCATATTCGGCCGTTTCTCCCTCCGGTGGCGCAGCTACAAACGGCGCGTCATGATCAATGCGTGTGGCCGACTGCGCTTCTTGCAGCGGCCCAGCACCTAGCAGGGCATAAGCCAGCGGGCCAGGCTCCGTTTCTGGCAGCACGTTGTCCACGGGCGGCAAACTTTGCAAATAGGCGATTGTGGCCGCCAGGTCATCTTCACTCAGACGGTGGAAAGAAACAGAGGGCATAATGAAAACGCTGCGTCCTGCGGGCGTAACGCCGTAGCGGAGGGTGCGTACCCAATCTTCGCTGGTGTAAGTTCTACCAAGACCGCCTTCGCCCGCAGTCAGGTTGGAGGCAATAATGATGCCAATGGTGCTGGGGTCGTTTTCCAGATAGTCGCCTTGCAGCCCCTGACCGTGGCAATAGGCGCAGTGAGCCACGGCATTGACGAGATGTTCGCCCCGTGCCAAGGCTGCCTGATCAGTCGGAATGTCCAGCGCGGGTGCGGCGATGTCGTAGGTTTGGTTGAAACGGGAACGGCCGTTATTCAACACCACCACGACAGCAATCACAACTAACCCGATCAGACCACCCAAAATGATACCAATCCATTTTAGCCATTTTTTCATTTTGCCTCCTACTTTGGTGAATAGGCGTATTGAACAGACCCGCTGCTGGATGGGCAACGGCTGTTTTCGCCTGATTCACCTGTCGTCAATTAGGTAGTGTGTCTTAACTTGTCTCGAGACCCGTCTCTATCTATTTATCCGCTCTTAACCGGAAGCTGCGCCTCCAGGACAAATTCATCCCGGTTAAGCGTGTGCAGCGGACCGCGCAAGTGGAAATAGCGCACAAGATCATAAGGCTGATAGCCCTGGGCAATAGACCAACGACGCATGAGGGTTACTTTTTCGGCGGCGCTGATTGGCGAATTGTCTTCGCCAGAAAGCAAGAGGGTAAAGGCCGTCTTTACCGTCGGTTCCTCTTTGACCGTAAATGTGCCGACTCCATCTAAGGTAACTGCCTCCTGTTCTTCTGTAACACCCAAACGAATTTCGTGCTGCTTATCGCTTCTTTCTGGCGATTCAAAGGGCAAAATCGTTTCGCCGTGGAAGACATCGTAGGTGGCTCCCGTATGTTTGATGGTGCCGTCGGCGATGGCCTGTTTGAGGGCCTGAGCCGTCGTTTTCATGTGGCTCATCGCCGCCGTCTGTGAAGCATGTCGTGGCACAAAAATGGAAAGATAATGCATTGGCTCTAGCTGCTTCACAACCACATCCAGATCAGGAAAGTCGGTTTCGGCTTCAATCATGCGCAGCCGGAATTCAATCATAGCCAACTGTCGCTGCGTATCGCGCATTTGCTGCTGTGCTTCCGCCTGTTTGAGGCGCAACATGCCGCGAATTTGATCCGTAGACATATCCTCATCTAACATCAGTCCAATTTGCTCTAACGACAAGCCTAACTCTTTCAGCGCCATGATGCGGTGGATGCGTGGCAGTTGCTCCACCGTGTAGTAGCGATAGTTGGTGAAGGGGTCAATGTGGGCCGGCTTGAGCAACCCCATCTCGTCATAATGATGCAGTGTCTTCACCGTCACCTGTGATAGTTGAGAAAATTCACCAATTTTGAGCATAGCCTTCAGTATATACTCTATGGTAAGAGGAGAGTCAAGCAAAAAATCATGCGGGTACAGGTTGGCCTGCATCAGCCTCTGTGCTTCTCATAAGGCCAAGCCCCAAAAAAAACCAACATAGGATGTAAAGAACAACAAAAACCTGATTGATTGGCCTATCTATGCCAGCGGGGAGATCTGCGGTAAGGGCAATAGCCAAGGTCGTCATCACCACAGCAATTGGCGTGAAACTCAACAAACCTAGCGCTTTATTGACAAAAACGTAATATCCCAGACCAATCAAGGCGATGAAGGGTAAAAGAAAGCCGCCACCTAAACCTACAAACACCCACCACGCTTCAGTCGGCAAGAAGAACCCCAAAAGCCCAATCAAACCTAAGAAGAGACCCACAATAGCGATGCGTAATAACCAGGTGCTGGTGGGATGTGAATGATTTGGTAAGCGTTGGTAAAGACCAGCCAGCACCGTCACAGTGGCTATCAGGCCAATGGCAGCAATGAGGGGATGAATGTAAATGCCATCGGCAAGACCTAAAATTTGCCCAGCATCCTGTAGATATTGCCAAAATGTATGACTGCCAAATGAAAGTAGCAGTAATGGGGCCACAATGGCCGCAAGTCCATACCAACGAGTTTTTCTGTCTAATAACATGTGTAAATACCTCCAAATAAGTAAGATTGTTACGAGCCTGTTACGCGCCGATTAACTCACTTCGCTTGTGAAAAAGCACGGTAGCTGAGCCACTGTCCCACTACCAGCAAAGCCGCTTCACCCAGATAAATTGGCCCGATTTGGGCATTGAAAAAGATGATCAGGGCGTAGGGAATAATCAATACCCAAATGGCATACCAGGCCCATCTTTCGCCGCGTCGGTAGGGGGTGAAGAGAATCATCGCTGCCAGAAGGTTCATGGTCGCCCAAGCTACAAAGATGGAATCCGAAGTGTCAAAAACCAGCAGGCCAATATGCCCCACCACATTGCTAATGGTCACAAAAAGCAAAATACCCCAGCCGATCTTCGAGACCGATGATTCAATTTGTTTTGATAGACAAGTCACTCATTTTTCAGTCTCCTTTGTCAACAAGTTTGTATGACAATGACTATAAGGCCTCCTGTAACAGGAGAGTCAAGGAGAAAAAATCAGAGTCAACAGGTTGCTTTTATCTATACTATTTTTGCAATTGGTTATAACTCCGTTTGCAGATGATCGGCCAGGATGCGGCGAGTCGCTTCAATGCCGTTCATATCCGGCATCTGAATATCCATGAGGATAATGTC
>JAWOIM010000523.1:0-2945 GCA_046484685.1 Chloroflexota bacterium
TTTATCCGCGTTCTATTTTGTCACCAACTGAACGCTTACCGTTAAGCTAAATTCCTTTTGTCGGAGAGATGCCTGAATTTGCTGCCAAAGGTTTGCTATGGCAGCGGTTGGTCCAGGTGGGTTAGATGCAGGCGCTTGTTGTTTGGGGGGAACGGCCGTTGGGCTGCCGCTAAGCCCGGCAAAAACAACAGAATCAGGCCGGGTTTTCTGACACCTGTTCGGGATCAACTATGGAAAACCCCTCCATCTCTATAACGGCAATAAATTGGCGATCCGCACAATAAACACGGTCCACTATTTCTGGCCCAAGTTTATTTAACACAGCTAATTGTATGGCATCCAATGTACGTAAGCCTCGTGATGGTCCATAACGTTCAATAAGTGCTGCGGCTCCCTTCTTATCCTTATCTTCAAAGGCCACCAGGTGGATTGTGCCCCGTTGAATATCAGCAAGCAATGTCTTTATGGCCGCTCTGAAATCACCCTTCGTAATTTCGCCCAGCCGAATCTTTTTTGTGAAAGCAGAGTACAGCTCGATCACACTGATGTCAGACATGACGTTCATAGCGCTTTCTTGAGCGAAGGCATCGTCTATAATGTCAGTTCCCACTTCTCGATGATACCGCTTGACAAGAGCGCTGGTATCAAAGAAATATATGCTTTCTTCAATACCGTTCATCTCGTATCTCGCTTACGACATCAGACATTTTGCCGGAGATCTTAGATAGCCGGCCGCGTAATTCTTCAAGGTCAGTTTCGTGGCCTGCTCCTTCGCTAAGAAACGTTATTAATGGAGATTGCTCTGGGTCTAAAATGATGCGTGATTTGAGTGATTGCTGTTGTTCATCGACCTGTAAGGCTGACTCCAGAACATCACGCATGAAAATTTCTGGCGGTTTGCCGGCTTTGTGCGCCTGATATTGTAAACGCTTATATGTTTCTGTTGGCAGATCAATCATAATAGTACTCATGGTATGGTACTCCCTTATCTATTGCCCAATGATTTATGGGTAAATCAGCCTTCATTATATCGTAAACGGGACGGCGTACGATGGGCGACAACCTATTGCGTACTGTCCTCTCCGGTTTGCTCCAGGGCAAATCTAACAACCGTGTCGCTTAACCAAATACCATGCGCTTTCATCCGCGCAATTGCCTCACGCATGGAAAATGTATACCCTTCACGTTGGGCACGTAGCAAAATACGTATCAGTTTCAGGCATTTTCTAAATCAGCCAACAATTCATCTTCGTCCAGATCGATCATGGCCACACCATAACGATGTAGATTCAACAAAAATGGTACGCGCTCCATTCCCACCAACCTGGCGGCCATACCAGAAGACAAGCGCTTCATTTCAAAAAGCTTAACAGCCATTGCCATTCTTGCCTCTTGCTCAAAATCACTGCGTGTTTGTTGAAGTGTGTCGGGTAAGTGTTTGGGGTATTCTATTATCATATCTACTGTAGCTGTTGTCATAATCAAATCCTTAAAGCTGCTAACATTATGAAGCAAGACCATAATGATCACCCCTCATAGCCCGTTCGAATTCTTCCGGCGATTGGTAGGGTATTTGCCCGGCGATTATCGCTGACAATTGGTCAAACTCCTGTCGTCGCGCTGCCTCGCTCATGTGTTGCAAATCGGGCATTTCTTCTAATGAGTTTGGGTAGGGGCAGTGCCTTGTGCCTGCCCATTTGAGGGCGACCACAAGGGTACGCCCCTACCCCCATTGTCCACGTTGTTTAAGGATTAACTCACTCAACGATGGATCATTAGCACGGGTCAGGGCCATACGCACTTCTTCAAGGCTAACACCAGGGATAATTTTACGGCGCAACGTTTGACTTAGCGGTCGAATTCGTCCCATAGCTGCCAAAACTTCTCGGGTTGTTGTGGGTGATGTCTGCTCACTCACTTGCAAGGCTGACTCACGAGTTACCATAAAATTAAGCTATATCACAGTGTGGCCTGGCTTAAAGGGAGAAGAGGCTTTTTGACGATGGACCATGGACGATAGACGATGGACGGCGGTCAACGGTCCATGGTCTGCGGTCTATGGTCTATCGTCCATCAAGCATTCATCCGCTCAATCAAAATGGGCATACTGACGCGGTAGATAACCCAGCCGATAAAAAGAATGACCCCCATCACCAGGTTGACCAGGACAAAATCGAGCAAAAATTCGGGCCGGAAGCCGGTCAGCCAGTCGCGGCTGGTCAGAATCAGGGGGGTCAGCGGGTTGAGCCGGAAAATGGTGGCCGTCAGGCCGCTTTCCGGCAGGGCAAAAACGACGGGGGTGATATACATCCAGAATTGGGTCACCAGCCCGATGCCTTTGGCCACGTCGGCGTACAGCGCGCCAATAGGGGTCAGCAGCAGCCCCAGCGCCGTCCCGGCCAGCATCAGGGAGAGGATGCCCAGCGGCAGCAGCAGAATGGTCCAGTCGGGGACGATGCCCAAAATCAGGACGGCCGGAATAAGCAGCCCGATCTTAATCAGGGCGTTAAAGCCGGTCTGCCCCAGGCCGGACAAAATGAGGGCCTCGTGGGGAAAGTTAACCTTGGACAGCATCGCCTTGCCCTGGTTGACCTGCACGTTGGGGGCCTGGAAGGCTTCGGTAAAGATTTGCCAGAGCATGGTGCCCGTAAACACGTAGACCGGGTAGGGCAGCGCCGTATCGGCCACGGCCACAATGCCCGTGCCGTTGAGAAAAATCCAGGTGACGGTATTGACCAGGGGCAAAATGAGTGCCCACAAAACGCCCAGAAAGGCCTGCCGGTATTGGGCACTGATGTCGCGCACCGTCAGCCGCCAGCCCAGTTCACGGGCCAGCCACAGGTCGGCCAGCATGGCCCGCACCATCCGCAGCGGGTGGCGCAGTTGAGAGTCAGGGGTGTAGACGGTGAGTTTCATAAGCGGACGATGGACGATGGACAGCAGAC
>JAWOIM010000494.1:0-4318 GCA_046484685.1 Chloroflexota bacterium
TTCGGCTACTTCCAGAATATCCTCTTCGGTGTAGGGGGGTTCGTTGGCCGGCCAGGCAGAGGAGCCTTGCACGCGCAGCAGCAGCCCTACACTCTGAGAGAGAGTGGGCACCACACAGTTATCCAGAATACGACGGGATTCCAGCGTCAGTTCGGTCGATTCGGGCAGGAAGGTGAAAGTACGGCAGGGCAGCACGGCCAGCGTGGCTGCGGCCGAGGCATCAATGCCCCCCACGTCAAGCTGGGCCGTGGCCGACATGGAGAAGGTGTCGTTGACAGGCCGCCGGTTGGTTTGCAAACGAGGTTGGTCGGCCGCCCGCAGCACAAAATTGGGATCAACCAGATCCTCTACATTGTCGCTGGGCACGCTCAGGTCAGAGGCAGCCCAGACACGGCGGGCGATTTCCAGCCGGTTGACAATGGGGCGCAGGTCGCGCATGACAAAGGCGTTGTCGCCCAGGCCGGCTTGAGCAATGCTTTCCAGCCATTCGGTCAGGTCGTCGGCCGCGCTTTCGGGGTAGACGAAGGACCAGTCGTTGTGGCCCCAGTCGGCGATGTGAGAAGCGGCCGTTCCTAAATCTTCAAATTGGTCTTTGAGCGTATCGAACCAGGCATCGTGGAACTGCTGCACGGCGTCGGGCCGGGTGTCAATCGACTGGCGGGAGGTAACAATCACATCGACCACAATCCGCAGTTGGGCCGAACTGAGCAGGGGCACACCGCCACTGGCTTCGGCATCGTAGATGTCCGGTTCCCAGCCGGCCACAACGTCAGCCAGGCCATTGTTAAACGCTTCTACCGCATCGGCTACGCTGTCCTGGGGCACCAGCGTTACCTGGGAACGGGGACTAAGTTGCGCAATAGAGAGGGCGTAGTAGACAAAATATTCACCCACACTGCCCCGGGCAAAGGCGATGCGCTTACCGCGTAGGTCGTTGATTGTTTCCACGTCGCGGCCCCAAAGCTGGTCGGCCCCGGCCGTTTCATCAATGATAGCCGTGATGACACCCGGGCTTTGCAGGGCCACCGAGTCGAGCGTGGTCAGCAGACAGTCCCACTGGCCGGACCGTAACAAGGCGGTGCGCTGCTCTTCGGAAATATCGTAGGCCGGGCTATCATCTAAAAAGAAGGGCACAATACCCAGGTGGAAGCCATGTTCCACATCTTTGCCCGACATTTGCATCTGCTGCAAAACAAAGTAGCTGCCAAAGGCGTCGGCCCCACAGATGTAGGTGGGACGGCCGTCTTCGGCATCATAGTTGGCCCCAAAAATAGGATCGGGTGAGTCCAGCGACACGCTGGGCGTCGGCCGAGTGCCATCCTGGCCGGTCACAGGCATCTGGCCGTTGCCACCATTCCCCTCTGCCTGCGGCTCAGGATCCGTCAGCGAAGAGATGGTGTTAAAAACAATCACCCCACACACAATCAATAACGTGGCGGCAATGATGGCAATGAATATAATACGTGTTCTATCTAGCTGCATAATAAACACTCCTCTTTGAAAGGACGAATTAGGAATTACGAATTACGAAGAATAAATCCTCTATCCCTACTCACTTCCAACTTTTTACTTTCAACTTTTTACTTTCCACTGAATACTGGTTACTCGTCCCCAGTGGCAAACTTCAGCCAGGCATTCTGCGGGCCATAGCCGAGGTTGGTGAGGACTTCGTCGGGCGTTTGACCGCGTAAAAGTTCAAAACGGAGACGGCCGTTTTCTCCTTCATCCACAACCAGTTCATACGCTTCAGGCAGCACACAATGTTTGCTGCCGCGCACGCCGCCCAACATTTCCTGGTAAGCGCCCACACTAAAAAAGCCGATGTAAAGGTCATCCGTTTCCACAGGTAAATAGAGTGGAGCCGGGCTGCCTTTAGGCGGGTATACGTCGTCGCTGTCACAGGTAATACCGCCCAACTGCACCTGCTGAAACGGCTTGTCCAGATGGTTGAGGGGCAAGACTACAAAATGTTCGCCCAGCGCCCAACTGTCGGGGAAAGAACTCATGATCGAGCCGTCGATGATATACCAGGGCAGGTCAGATTTATTATCTTTGGCGGCAATAATTTTGAACAAATGAGCCCCATGTTCAGAAGTCGTGTAACGGCCGAATTCCCCCATTATGTCAGGCACGGGTACGTTGTAGCGGTCACAAATTTCCTGGGCTGCCCTGAGCAATTTGCGGGCAAAAGCGGGGTAGTCAAACTCAAAGTCGAGCGTCATAGCTACCGGCATGCCGCCGCCAAAGTTGAAGATGCTGAGGGAAGGGTAGCGCTGTCGCAGCCGGGCGTAGGTTTCCAGACCGGGGCGCAAATAATCGACAAAAGCGGCCCGGTCGGTAAGCTGGCTGCCAACCATAAAATGATGCATCTTGAGGCTGAGGTTGGGGGCGGCGTGGATATATTCGGCCGTTTTCCACAAGGTATCCAAATCCATGCCAAAGCGGGAGTTGGCCGCCTCTACTTCAGCTTCGGTCGTCTGCGGTCCATAGGCCTTCTGGCGCAGCCCCATCTCAAATTGTTGGCCCGAATTGTGGAAGGGAGCCAGCTCCACCAGGTCATCCAAAACGGGGACGATATTTTCATGCTCATCCTTGAGGCGAATAATGTTGGCCGAGTAGCCGGTTCCCAACCCTTTGAAGCCGTTGCAAATCAGCATCCGGTCCGGTGTTAGCAGGCCACGGGCAATCATCTTGCGGGCAATGTCCACGTCGATGGTGGAGGACATTTCGTGGTGCGCCCCGGCTCCCAGGGTGGTACGGATCACTTCTTCGGCCGCGTTGGCTTTAGAGGCGTAGGCATAGAGGAATTCTCCCTGGTACCCCAATTCGGCCCGCATCTCGGCAAAAACTTGCTCCATAGCGGCAATCTGGCGCCGAATAAGGGGCAAAAAAACAATTTCCAGCGGGCTAGGCAGGGTGCGCCCCAGACCCTGATCCTCACCGTCGCCTAAAAATAGCTGGGTGAGGTCGAAGTCGTTCATGAAAAGTCGGCCGTTTTCAGCCCGTAAATAGCTCTTGAATTGATGCCCATCGGGAACCGGTGCTTCTTGCTCCCAGCCAATAACCGGTCGGGTCATAATTGCCTCCTTGAAGAATTCAGACACAAAGAGTACAAAAGTCTGTGAGACTTTTGTACTCTGGTTATGTTGATAGGCCCATTATACAAAATAAATGGGGGTTGAACAGGAAACGAAGGCCTGACAGGTTGGCCATCTGCAATGGCTAGTTTACGACGGTGCAAAACCTGTCATGTCTGAACGGCCGTAACGGGTACGGGCTGCCGGCATAGTTGCCAGATAATAGCCACGTTGCCCAGCGTGAACAGAATCATAACCACGACGTTCAGCGATGCGCCCCATTGCAGTCTGGTAAAGGTAGTGATGCCTACCAACAGCGCATGCCAGCCGATGGCCGCCAGCAGCCAGTGCCACTGGCCACGCAAAAATAGCTGCAGCACCAGCAGCGAGGCAGCCAGGTGCAGGGACAGGTAGAATAGCTGCCCTACCGGGCCAACAAGGGCCGCCTGCTGGGCCAGCGGCAGCCGCACTTCGTACGCAAAGTAAGCGGCCGTTATCATATCGGGCGACAATATTGGGCGCAGCCAGGACCATTGATCGGCCAGTAAAACGGCCAGGTTAAACCCGGTCAACAGCGCCAGCCAGATCGCCAGTAGGCCGCCATAGCCCGCACCCAGCATCAAACCTTGCCGCCAGTCGCGAGCCGTTGTCGCTCCAAACCGGTACACCAGATAGCGAGCCGGTTCGGCCAGCAGCCCCGCTAAAAGGCCGCTAAACAGAGCCAGGAATAAAAGCGAACCAATCGTATTGATCGCAGACAAATCAGAAAACCCGAGGCCGGACACCACAATCTGATACAGGGGCACGGTCAACACCTGCACAACCACACATGTAAGCGCACCGATCCCCCACAAAGCCCAACCCGGCTGCCAGCGCCGCTGGATATAAACGGCCAGGGCAATTGGCAGCCCCAACATTAACAAGAAACTGAGCGTGTATAGCAAGATTTGAATAGATGACATCATTTCTAACTACCTCCTACGAAAATAGACCATGGCCGACGGCCCCTGATCAAGTCAGGGGTAGACGATGAATTTACATCCATTCGGCGCTGCTCAGGGCAAGCTATGGTGTGCCCACGCTCATGTGGTCTCCTCTGTAAATGTAACCCAGGTTGTTAACCTGGAAAAGCAGCAGGTTGGCAACCTGTGTTACGTTTTCATTCCCGGCCACGCCGGCCATTTGCTGGTGCGCCGCGGCGCGTGTGGTCTCCTTACAAAATTATGTGTTGATCGGGGCAA
>JAWOIM010000570.1:0-3223 GCA_046484685.1 Chloroflexota bacterium
GATCAAAAGAGCAATTTATCGGGTTAAAACTTTTTCAAATGCATGCACAACGACAGGGATATGCTCATCTCTGATCCAGTAATGACAGACCATACGAAAATGGCGCTCTCCAGTGATTCCCACCAAAATACCCTTCGTCGGTTTCGAATTCTGTTTCTAAAATAAGGGTGTCCGTC
The DNA here is from genome assembly GCA_046484685.1 of Chloroflexota bacterium. Lineage (GTDB taxonomy): Bacteria > Chloroflexota > Anaerolineae > Promineifilales > Promineifilaceae > SLGK01. The sequence goes on from JAWOIM010000570.1 coordinate 177, forward strand.
TGGTAACGGCGGCGGATGTGGCGAATCTTGCCGGCCGGTGCCAGGGACCAACGGCCGTTTTCCTCACTGCCCAATAAGGCCGCAAAACAGGCGCCGGCATCAAAACGGGGAAAACAGAGCCAGTTAATGGAACCGTCTCGCCCTACCAGTGCGGCCGTTTCACAGTCACCGATCAGGGCATACTCTTCAATTTGTAATGACATTGATTTCACTCTCCCATGGTAACCGTTCACTCGCACCGGAGACCTGACAGGTTTTTGAGGCCATATATTGCCTGATTGCTCTGGTGACAAACCTGTCAGGTCTGAACGCTTACCTCCCATGTTCAATACCAGGCACTACCTTTGCAGATTTTAGAATAGGTCGCGGATTTTCGCGGATAAAAAACAAAAATCCGCGTTTATCCGCTCGCGTTAGCCAATCTGTGTTTATCCGCGTTCTATTGAACAAAAGTACAAACTTAGGGATCAGGAATTCCTTCCAACATCATGCCAGATAATATGATGTGTTGCCTGGTACCATGTTATATAGATTGATTGGAAAAAGCAATAGAGGGTCAGGGGGCGGATATGTGGGCCGGGTGGTAGGTGTTGCTGCTGGCCAACACATCGATACCCATTCTGAAAGAGGAAATCAAGCACGTAAGTGTATTAAAAACTGCCTTTGTGGTGTTGCTATTAAAAGGAGCTATTTTGTAGAATAGCGCTAGACAGTATACTTGACATCTTTACTGTTCTGGGGCAAGGTATTATTTAAACTTCAATCAGGCTGACTCTCATCTGAAAGTTGGTAACTGCAAGAGAACGGCCGACAAACAAAGGTTAACCATGCGCTGCCCTCGCTGTCAATCGACAGAATTTAGCATCACCACCTCTTGTTCCCACTGCGCCTTTAGGGGGGATGACCCTCTGCTGGAACGCCTTTCTAACCTGCAATTTCTCCTCAATGAATGCAAAACATGGCAGGATATACCCTCCTTAATCTTGTGGGACTTGCAGCAGCAGTACGAAAAACAACGACGCCAGCTAGAAGTCGAATTGGGGTTACGCCTGCCGGTGCCAAATGAGGCAGAAGCCCAGGAATTGCGCCTGACACTTAGCCAATGGCAAGCTTTTCTTGACGTTCTGCCCCGGTGGCTTTATAAGGGGTGGGTAGAAAGGGGCGTCGTTACAGGGTTAGCTGCTGAAGCCGGCGCCAAACGGACCGAAATTCAGGAGCGGCTGCTGGACGCACCCCCACCACCCATCTCAGTTTCCCCACTGAAGCAGCTCTTGCAACAATGGGAAGAAAAAAAGTTTTTGCTGGCCAGGATCGAGCAGGTATACACAGCCGGTCAGATAGCTGAAGCGGCTTATCAAGCCGCCAGGGCGGAATTAGAAGCAGACATCCTGGCGCTGGAAATTAAAGCCGGACTGCGCCCGGAGGCTGTTCCTAAACCCCAGGATGTGGGCCCAACAGAAGTTGGGCCTACAATCGAACCAGAGCCGGCCGCCGGCCCCAGGCCGGAACCGGCAGCAGCCAGGGCACAACCACGCCGGCAGCGAGTGCCCTGGACCTGGGATCGGGTTTGGGAAACACTCCTTTCCGAACGCACCTTGCAAGCAATTTTATTTCTGGGCGTTTTGTTATTATTTGCCGCCGGGATCTCCTGGGTAGCCTGGAATTGGGACACCTTTCCCCCCCTGGGTCAGGTTGCTTTCCTGGCCGGATTTACCACCCTTTTTTATGGGGTGGGCTGGTACGTCTACCGGCATCTGAATTTACCCGACTCCGGCATAGCCCTCATCGCTGTTGGCTCCCTGCTGCTGCCGCTCGATTTCTACGCCTTTTATCTATCCGGCGGTTTTCCGGCCGATAGTTGGCCCCAAGTCTGGCTGCTGGCTTCGGTCGTCTGTCTGGTTGCCTACAGCCTGGTGGGGTTGCTGATTCAAGCGGAATTTTTTGGCTACCTGGTCGGCATCGCCGCCGGCAGCCTGGCGGCGGCCACGCTCAATCTGATTGGCATACACGTCTATTGGCAGCAAACCGGTCTGGCCCTTGTGGCCGCGCTGCTGGCGGTTGCCAGTGAAGGGCTGCGGCGGTTACGGCCGTTACATCCCTGGCGTATTCTGGCCGAACCGTTTGGGCGCCTGGCAGTGGCGGCCGTGGTACCCATTATGGTTGTGGGGTTAAGCTGGGGGCAAATCGGTCAAATTTGGCACCCCGTTTTCCTCCTGGCACTGGCCCTTAACTGGTGGTTGGGTGGCCTGGTTTTGCTGCTGCTGGCGCGGCGCTATCGTTTGCGCAGCGTGGGGCTGGCGGCGGCGCTGGTCTTCCCGGTGGCCGTTTGGCTGACGCAGCGCTGGCTGTTTCAGCCCCAGGCTGTGGCCCCGGCCTGGCACGCCTTCGGTTGGGCGCTACTGGTTCCCATTTACCTGCTGGTGGGCTGGTATCTGGCCTATCGCCCCCTAGACGATCCCGATGAGATGGGGCGGGCTTATGGCCAGACGGCCGTCAGGGTAGGCAGTTTATTGGCCGCGTTAGCCGCCCTCTGGTCATTGGGTAACGCCAACGCGGCCGCTTTTGTCCATCTGCTGTTGGCCGGCACGATGCTTTTGGCCCTCAGGCTGTGGCAGCAGCCGCGCCTGATGTGGCTGGTAAGCCTGTTTTTAGTAACGGCCGCGGCCGCCTGGCAGGGGGGGCGGGGCGCAGCCCCGGCGGAGTTGGTTTTGCCCTGGACGTTGCTTTCTATTTTGCATCTTGTGGCTGCCCACCAAGCCGAGCGCATGGCGTTTGCCGGCGGGAAGCCGGGCCGGTTGTTGTCACCCCTGCTTTTACAAATTTTGCCCGTTCTTTATGGGTCTGCCCTCATTATTGCCGCCCTGGCCCTTTTGCCGCCCCTGTTATTATGGGACCAACCATTACTGGTTTATGCCTTGTTCAACTGGATAGGTCTCAGCGGCTGGTTGGCCTACCTGGCTCACGGGCCTAGCCCCTCGGATTCCCCAAGAGCTAACACAGGTTTACAAATGTTCCTGGCCCAACCCCGGCTGCGCGGCCTCGGTCCG
>JAWOIM010000589.1:0-2773 GCA_046484685.1 Chloroflexota bacterium
GGCTGATGCTGACCAGCGCCGGATCACGTAGAGGAACAGTTGAAAAAGACCTACCGAGCCTAAAACCACCAGCCAGCTGAGAGCCAGCCAGGTGTTGGTCTCGGCGGGTAACAGCCAACGCTCATCTAAAAGGAGCGACCCCACCATAAGAAGAACCGTTCCAGACGCCATGCCGATGGCGTTCATGTTCAGGGGATGCACGTTGGGCAGGGCTTTGGCGGCCACGGTGGAGGCGGACGCAGCCACTGCGCCAAGAACGGCCGCAATCAAATAAGAGGGGTTGAGATCACCGCCAAGTGTGCCCAGGGACAGGACGGTAATGCCGGTAATGGCCAGGACGCCGCCCAGGATTCCTTGCACTGAGAGACGCTCCTGGCCAGACAGAACGGCCATTATCAACGTGAATAGGGGAACGGCAGCCATAATGACGGCCACCGTACCGGCAGCCAGACCGACCAGCGCGTAATAGAGACAGGCATAAGCAACACCAAAGCCCAGCAGCCCATAAATTGCCGCTCCTGCCGCTGCCCGACCGCGGGCCAGAGACACGCCGCTAATGCGCATAATGAAGAAAAAAAGCAGGGCCGCCAGCGCAAAGCGTAAGGCTGCCCCAAACAAGGGGGGCAGTTCCATATTGCTAAAGCTGACGGCCACAAAGTTAGCGCCGCCGATCAGCACCGCGTTGGCAAAGGCCAGGTATATATTGGTGTCAACATTCTGGGTCATAACGTTACCTCATGAACTCGAAGCGAAAAAGCTAGGAATCGGCCGTTTCATGAACGGCTACATCAAAGATAGAGAGCTTTGGCTCAGCGCCGACGCTGCGAAAGAAGAGCACGCCACCGGGCGTTTCCACAGACTGCCGGTACTCTTCCAGCGCTTCGCGACTCTTCCAAACGGAAGCCATGCGCCAGATAGTTGGGTCGCTGGCGCTCTGCAGCAGAAAAGTCTGAGCCATTTGTGGCGGCAGTTCGGTGCTGCCCGTGGTATAACTCTGGCGCATTACCTCCCATTTACTGGGGTCTACCTGTGCTTCTAATATAGTCATAACCATGGTTAACCTCCTTGAAACTGCAACGCTCTAAGCGCCAATTTGCGGCCTAAAAAATCGACTATTGTACGGGCAACCCTTGTGGTTGCCCCAGGGCAGGCACAAGGCGCTGCCCCTACTGCAAACCACCTGTGTTAACAGTATAACCCGACGCTACGGCCGTAACATCGGGTGTTTGCCCTATTTTCGCTAATTGAGACTGCCGAGCAGGCCATGTTCCATAGCAAACATGGCTGCGCCGGCCCGGGTGGAGACGTCAATCTTGTTGTAGATGTGCTGCACGTGGTGGCCAACTGTTTTAGGGGAAATATGTAATTCTTGGGCAATCTGTTTGTTGGTAGCTTCTTGGGTAATCAAGAGCAGGACTTCTACCTCGCGGTCGCTCAGCCCGGCCGGCCAGGCCCGTCGTGGGCTGGCCAGCTCATGACCGGCGGCAGCCAGCACGGCCTGTACGGCCGTTCCATCCAATTGTCCCTTCTCGACGCCGGTCAGCAGTTCGGCGGCGGCTGCATCTGAAGTTAAGGCGGGGCGATACGGCCGTGTCTGGGTCATCGACTGGTAAGCGTGGGCGGCGGCCAATATGCGGGCAGTCAGGGGGATAGTTGCGGCCGTTGCCTGCCGGTAATAGCCGGAGCCGTCCAGCCGCTCATGGTGCAGTCCGGCCAGTGCCGCCAGGGGAGCCAGCACAGGTGAACAAGATAAAATCCGCTCACTGTGGTAGGGATGCAGGCGGACCTGTTCCCATTCGCTGCGGCTCAGCGGGCCTGGCTTCTCCCAGATACCGTTGGCAATACCGACCCGCCCAATGTCATGCAGCAGCGCCGCCCGGTATAAGGTGGTTACGTCGGCATCAGGCAGCCCCAACTGGGTGGCGGCTGCCCGGCACAGGCCGGCCACCGCCCGCGAGTGACCGCGGCAATAAGGCACTTTCAGGTCGGCTACGTCGGCAAAAGTGCGCGCCGCTTCGTCAAAGCCGGCCATAGAAAGGCGCACGGGCGGCTGCGGTTCCATATCGACCACTGCCTGGCAGGCATCCAGGGTGGCCAACTCTTGCAGCAGGGTAGGGCCATTTTCGAGAAAAGCGTCGGCTATGTGGGGATCGAGCGCGCTACCCGATAAACGGGCAACGGCCGCACAGGCCGCCTCCGTACCCCCCAGCCGGTAAAAGATAAAGGCTTCAAAGGCGACCTGGGCGAAACGGGCCGGCCGGGCCACCTCTTCCCCGGATAGCTGCTGCGGTGCACCTTGACCGTCCCACCGTTCAAAGGCATGGTCCAGCGCCTGCTGCACGGCCGTTCCCAATCCCAGGCGACGAGCCACCATAACGGCCACCTCACAATGGGAGCGGAACATCTCATTGGCTCCCTGCTGGCCCTGGGCCAACATGCGCAGCACGGCCCCAGCCCGGCGCAGCAGCGGCGCGTCTCGCGCCAGATCAAACAGAAAGAAAGCGGCGGCGTCCTTGGGATTGGCAAAGTCGCGATAGGCACCGGCGCTGCGCATGGCCACGTCATCGCCGGCCGAGAGTTTGGCTTCTTCATGGGCATAAGAGGTGCAGCCGGTGAAGCGCAGCAGGGTGGTGTAATAAACGTGGCTGACTGCCGGCTCACTTACCCCCATTTTGCGGGCCAGTTGGGTAGCTAGAAAGCAGGCGGAGACCGCTTCTTCCGGCTCATGGCCCATGCCCAGGTCGGCCACCAGGGAGAGCGCGACCAGCAGTTC
>JAWOIM010000592.1:0-4456 GCA_046484685.1 Chloroflexota bacterium
CTGGCAGCGGCAGGCCAATCAGGCTCAACTGCGCTACACCTCCCCAGTACGAACGGGGGGTCCCCAAATTGTGGCCGTCAGCCTGGGTGAGCTGCAGCATACCTTCACCTTTAACTTGACGCTGCTGCCACCAGACCTAACCATCGGTCTGGAGAACGTCATCACACGGCAGGGAGCGGCCCACGACACCCTGCTGGCCGACCTGGAACCGGCCAGCGTCGAGTTCCCGGTGACCCTTACCTGGCCTGACGAAAAGCCGCGCGGTCTGGTAGAATTTATCTGGACCATTGACGAGCAGCCGCAGCCTCCACTGCCTTCACTTATGCCTGATGAGGACGGCCGTCTTTGGCTGACATGGTCGCTGGCCGACCTGCGCCCTGACACCTATGAAATCCGCGTGGCGGCACGGGATGAATGGGGGTTATCGACGGCCACAGAACCGCTGCTGGTTCGCATCGTGGCCGACCGGCCGCCGGCCCCCACGCCCACGCCACCCCCCACCCCGGCTCCCGGCCTTCTGGACACGGCCTTGGAAGTTGGTGAAGAAGCACGGGATCTGCTGCCGCTGCTGCTTATAAGCGGCCTGGCGGCACTGTTTCTCCTGCTGTTCCGTTTGCGGCGGCGACGACTGCCGGCAGCGCCGCCGGCTGCGGCCCCGACACCGGCCCCACCTGCCCCCACGCCAACTGTGCCCGTGGGCGATGGCCGTTTACCTGCGTTGGAAATGATGGGGGATGGGGAGATAAACGGCCGTTTTCTCCCTCTGGCCACCGATAACATCACCCTGGGCCGCGAGCGGCAAGAAGTAGACATTGTATTCAACGACCGCAGCGTCTCCCGGCTGCACGCCCGTATCCGCCGCCGCGACAACGGCTACTGGCTCTACGACGAAGGCAGTGCCGAGGGCACCGAACTCAACTATGAGCGGCTGGGGCTGGCTCCCCGCCGCCTCAACGACGGCGACCAGATTCACCTGGGCCGCGTCCAGCTCCGTTTTCGTCTGCTGCCCGCTGAACAAATTACCGCATTGGAAGAAGAGGAGGAGTAGTGCGTAATGCGTAGTGCGTAGAGGGTCTCGCTACGCACTACGGACTACGCACTATAAGAAAGTTTTATGATTGAAGCCGTTATTTTCGATATGGATGGGCTGATGGTCGATACGGAACCATTGTCGCGACAAGCCTGGGATATGGCCATACGGCCGTTTGGCCACTCCCTCGACGATACCACCTACAGTCGTATGGTCGGCCTCCGGGGGGATGAGAGTGTGCAAATTGTGCGGCAAACGTTTGACCTGCCCCTGACGGCCGCAGCGCTCTATGAACAAAAAAGCGCCCACTACCGCCGTTTGCGGGCAGAGGGTATACCGGTCATGCCCGGCTTGTGGTCACTGCTAGACGCCATCGAAGCCCGCCATTTGCCCTGGGCCGTGGCTACCTCCAGCCCGCGTGCCCAGGCTGAAGAAGTGCTGGGCCAACTGGACCTGCTCAGCCGCTGCCGGGCCATTGTGGGTGGCGATGAGGCCCCACGCGGCAAACCGGCTCCCGATATTTACCTATTGGCGGCCGAACGGCTCAACGTGGCCCCCAACCGCTGCCTGGCCCTGGAAGACTCGCTGCCCGGCAGCCAGGCGGCCGTAGCGGCAGGCATGAGTACGGTGGTGGTGCCCAATGGCCCGCCCAACGGCCGTTCCCCCGCCGACTTTCCCCACGCCCATTACGTCCTGTCCAGACTGCACGAGGTGATTCCCCTCCTGGCAAACGAGTAAGCGTTCAGTCAGTCATAGAATAGGACGCGGATAAACGCAGATACAGCGGATAAACACGGATTTTTTCTGTTTTATCCGCGAAAATCCGCCCAATCCGTGAAAATCCGCGTTCTATTGTCAAGGTAGGTGAACACTTACATTACGAGGACAAAAGACCGAACACGGAATTGACAATTGACCATTGATCATTAACAATTAAAAAGTATGAAACCTTTATCCCAACTCATTAGCCAAATTCCCGCCTCTCTAACCCTGGCCGTCAACGATCGGGCCAAAGCGCTGCAAGCAGCCGGTAAAGACGTCATCGCCCTGGCCGGCGGCGACCCCGATTTCAAGACGCCCGACCATATCATTGAGGCCGCCTTATCCGCCATGCACCGGCAGCGGGCCACCAATTACCCGGCTCCTATGATCGGCATTGTACCTACCTTGGAAGCGATTGCCGCTAAAATGGAGCGAGACAATAATGTCCACATACTCGACCCGCGCCACCAGATTATTGTGACGCCGGGGGGCAAGTGGGCGCTCTACCTGGCGCTCTCGGCCGTTACCAATCCGGGTGACGAAATTTTGATTTTAGAACCGTACTGGGTTTCGTATCCGGCGATGGTTAAGCTGACGGGAGGCACGGCCGTTCCCATCAGCCTCGATCCCGACGACAATTACCGCGTCACGGCCGAACAGCTTCGCGCCCACCTCAGCCCGCGCACCAAAGCGATCATGGTCAACACCCCCTGCAACCCCAGCGGACGTGTCCTTACCCCGGCCGAAATCGAAGCGATTTGCCGGGTGGCTATTGAGGCCGACCTCTACGTTATCTCTGACGAAATTTATGAGAAGCTGATCTTTGACGGCCGTCAGCATCTCTCATTGGCCGCCCTGCCGGGCATGGCCGAGCGCACCCTGACCATCAACGGCCTCTCCAAAGCCTACGCCATGACCGGCTGGCGCCTGGGCTGGCTGGTGGCCAACCCCGACATTATCAAAGTGGCTACCCGGCTCAACAGCCAGGCCGTCTCTTGCGCCGCCACCTTTACCATGCACGCCTGCGTGGCTGCCCTCAACGGCCCCCAGGAAGCGATCGGCCAGATGCGTGACGCCTACCAGGCCCGGCGCGACTTTATGGTCCCCGCCTTGAACGCTATTGACGGGATCGCCTGCAACAATATCGAAGGCACCTTTTACCTGATGGTCCGCTTTCCCCACAGCCAGAAAAACAGTTTGGAACTGGCCGAAGCCATGCTGGAACAGGCCCTGATTGCCGGTACGCCGGGCATCGCTTTTGGCCAGAGCGGTGAAGGCCACGTTCGCTTTTCCATCGCGACGGCCATGAGCGATCTGGAACGGGCAGTAGATCGTTTGGCGAAAACGGCCGTTTTGATTGGGTGATCGGGCGTAGCGCAGCCACAACCAAAAACTTTCACCACAGAGGGCACAGAGGCTTGTCACCTCGACAAGCTCGGCGCAAGCTCTGAGCAACGCCGAAGGAACACAGAGTTTTTCTCTTTTACTCTGTGCCCTCCGTGTTCTCTGTGGTGCAAATTTTAACGCTCAAGGCGCAAGCTTGTGCTGAGCGTAGCCGAAGTAGCGCAGCGAACGTATTTTGCAAAGTAACACTGTAGTGGGCTATCGCCAATGCTACATACTAGGCGCTACCAATTATGAAACGGGATTTTGAGTGGACTTTTGCTGAAGATGGGGCTGAGGCAGAACCGCCGCCGGCACCGGGTCGGGTGCGGGGGCCGTTCTGGTATATGGCCACGGCCGTTCTTATCTCCCTCACCTTGCTGCTAATCTGGGCGATGGGGCGGCGTCAGGTGGCCCAGACAGAAGCGGAATTAAGCCAACAGGTGCAGTCCGCCCTGGACGAACTGCGGTCCGCCCGGACCACCGCCGACTTTGAGCGATTTATGGCCCTGCTGGATCGGGATCCGGGCTGGCGGGCCGGTCAGTTGCAGCCTGCCTGGCGAGAATGGTACAGTCACGACCTGACCGTGACGCGGGCACAGCCGCATGGGGCATTGATTCAGGCCAATGTGGCCTGGCAGGAAAACGGCCGAAGCTACCAGCGCCTCCTCTTTTTGCGCGAGGAACGGGGGCTGCCCCGCCTCAGTGCCCCCGATCCCCTCTACTGGGGTCAGGCACAGCAACAGACCTACGATTGGGGCACGCTTCACTATGGGGAAATTGACGCCGCATGGGCCGCGGCCGTGGCTGAGTTTGTGGCCCAGTCGCTGGCTCAATTTTGCCTGGCCCCTTGCCCCAACCTGACCGTTAACCTGCAGCCCCATTGGCACGAAACGGCCGTGCCCCACACCATTGACCTCCCCTCTCCCCGGCTGGTAGCCATCGACGAGCAGGGCCAGCCGGCCGACCCCTTCTGGGCGCTGCTGGCAAACCGGCTGGCCGACCGGGTGGCCCCTACCACCATTCGCTTTGCCGTACCCGAAACGGCCGTGCCCATGGATTATGAACGAATCGCCGCCGACTTCATGGCCCAACAGCCACGCATCCAGGTCGCTTATGCCACCCCCTTCCCCCAGTCGGTGCTGGCCAAGACGGCCGAGGAAGCGGGCCGGGCCGCCGAGGCGATGGGCTTCCCCGTCGTCCTCAAGATCACATCGCCCGACATCCTGCACAAGACCGACATCGGCGGCGTCAAGCTCAACTTGCAGAGCGCCGAGGCTG
>JAWOIM010000659.1:0-21330 GCA_046484685.1 Chloroflexota bacterium
TGGGTTGTCAACAAATTGGATTCGGTGGGAATAACGAAGCTGTTGATAAGGTTGACCGTATCGGATGTCGTTTCGGCGGCGGTAAGCATCGCGTCGTATGTGTCAGGGGGGGGCAGATCATCGCGCTCGAACCAATCCTGCCGGTAGATGATAAGCTGCTGGTAGCCGTCGCTGGGGATGGCGCTGATACGGCCGTTGACCTGGGCCAGCGTCAGGGCATCGGGGTTGAAGGTGTCGCGGCCGATAGCCTCGATGACTTGTTCGGCGGCGGCCGGATCCAGAATGCCCCGTTCGGCCCAGCCCACGGTGAATTCAATGGGGTGGAGAATGAGATCGGGCAAATCGAGGGTGGTGGTAGAAACGGCCGTTTCTACCAACTGGGGCAGCAGCATAGGCGAAACCAGCCGCCATTCTACATCAATATTGTGGACGGCCGTGAAGGTAGAGACCATCTCTTCCAGCACGCGATTATAGGCCGGAGACGCCTCATTGACCCAGATAGTGAGGCGGGGGTAGGGACCGGTGGCGGCCGCTTCAGATAAGCCTGCCGGCCGCTGTGATTCGGCGGTGGGCGTAGGCGCCGGCAGAATGAGGGGTTCGGGCGTAGTGGCCGGTATGGCCGCCTGCTGCGCCTGGGCCGTGGCCAGCCGGGGCGGGTTGGCCAGATCGACCTGGCAGCCGGCTGCTACTAACAACATGAGCATGCAAGCTATTGCGTATTGCGTATTGCGTATGACGTATTGCGTATTACGAGCAGTTTTCATCCTTCTTCCTTCATCCTTCATCCTTCTAAAAGCCGGTCACTGATCAGGCGCAGGCCGGTCAGGGTTAGCCAGGGATCGACCACATCCAGCAGGGGGAGGTGGGCAGTAACCAGGTCAATTTGCCCGCCGGTACCGATGACACGTAACGGCCGATCCCGGTCGGGATGGACGGCTCGCAGGCGGGTGACCATCCCTTCAATCAGGCTCACATAGCCGTAAATGAGGCCTGACTGGATGGCGTGAACGGTGTTTGTGCCCATGACGCCGGGGGGGGCTTCCAGAGAGACGCCGCGCAGTTGGGCCGCCCGCTGTGTCAGGCTGTCGGCTGCCAGGCGCAGGCCGGGGACAATAACGCCGCCGCACAGTTGGCCTGCGGCCGAGATAACGTCAAATTTTGTGGCCGTCCCCATATCGATGACGATACTGGGGCCGGGATAGGCAGCATGAGCAGCGACGGCATTAACCAGTCGATCCACGCCTACTTCGGCCGGGTTGTCGGTGCCGATAGTAATGCCTAAATCGAGAGTGTGATGGATTAAAACGGCCGTTTGCGCCAAATAGCGTTGGCTGGTTTGGGCAAAGGTGGGCGTCAGGGCCGGCACCACGCTGGCAATGATCACGCGCTGCACAGCCCCATCCAGATGATAGGTACGCAGCAGTACGTTTAGCTCAATGCCGTACTCATCCACCGTTTTTTCGTGAACGGTACGCAGACGCCACTGATACTGCCAGGAACGGCCGTCCCACAGCCCCATCGTAATGTTGGTATTGCCAATGTCGATAGCTAATAACATAAGCGGCCATTGTATAAGGGGCGCTCAACAGGAGCAAGCAAGGTTTAGGCCACCTTCATCAAACAGTGCCCCACAGTGCCCCCATCGATTGTACTTGTTTCTGAGAAAATCTTTATATTTCTGTGCAAAACATTTACAAAATATGGACATTGATTTATTATGTTCGTATGCAGGCCCATGAACCGCACCCTCAACAATGCGGGCCTTGCCTAGCAGAGCCTAAGCGCTTTGTTTTCAACCCGATACTTACTTTTAGGAGAATAAACATGAACCAAACCGTTAAATTTCTAACCCTTTTTGTAGCCCTATTTGCTATGGCGGCTTTATGGGCCAGCCCCACTCAGGCCAGCAATCACCAGGTTGAGGCCAACATTATGGACATTGTGGCCGCAGATGCACGATTCAATACGTTAGAGGCGGCCGTCAAGGCGGCCGGCCTGGCCGATACATTGGCCTCGGCCAACAATAGCTTTACCGTTTTTGCGCCCACCGATGCTGCTTTTGCCGCCCTGCCGGCCGGACTGGTGGCTGAGCTGCTGCAAGATCCCGGCGGCGACCTGACCCAAATTCTGCTCTACCATGTTGTACCCGGCAGCCTGAACAGTGGGGCTGTATTGGGCAGCAGCAGTCTGGCCACCGCTCAGGGAGGCACGCTAAATGTCAACCTGCGTGACGGTAATCCCTACGTCAATGACAGCATGATTACTATTACCGACATTCCGGCCAAGAACGGCATCATTCACGTTATCGACGCCGTGCTGGTTCCTGAAATCAGCCTGCCCAGCCCAGACGCGGCCCCGGCTGACCCGGCCAGCTTGCCCAGTATTGCTGAGATTGCCGCCAGTGACGGCCGTTTTGATACCCTGGTCGCCGCCGCCGACGCGGCCGGTTTAGTCCCCATCCTGGCCGGTCCCGGTAACTTCACCGTCTTTGCCCCTACCGATGACGCCTTTGCTGCCCTGGGCCAAGATACCATCAATGCTTTGCTGGCCGACCCTTCCGGTGAACTGACTAACATTCTGCTCTACCACGTGGTGGGTGACCAACTGCGGGCGGAGCAAATTGCTACCGACAAATATATCCCCACCCTGGATGGTCGGGCGCTGCGCGTAGGGTATGACAGCAATCGCCGTCTGGTACTCAATGAGAATACCTACTTCCTGATAGCCAACATCCAGGCCTCTAACGGAGTCATCCACGTTATCGACCGGGTGTTGATTCCTTAATTACTTCTTTTTTCCTCTCCTGTAGCAGCAAGGGGCGCACTTTGTAAAAAGTGCGCCCCTTGTTTGTTTGTAGTCTCAAAATTCATTTTGGCACTTTTGTGTGTTATACTACGGCCCTGTTATGATTATCAGAAGAAAACAAAACCGGATACGCTTAAAAAGCGCACGAGAAATTGAACGAATGCGCGTTGCCGGCCGCATGGTGGCCGACTGTTTTGCCTTACTCAAAGCCAATATTCAGCCTGGCGTCAGTTTGCGCCACCTGGACCAACTGGTTGAAAGCTACCTGCGCGAGATGGGTGCCCAGCCTCTTTACAAGGGCTACAAAGGGAGCGGGTCCGATCATCCTCCCTTTCCCGGCGTCATTTGTGCGTCCATTAACCATGAGATTTGCCACGGCCTGCCCGATGAGCGCATTCTGCAAGATGGCGACATCATTGGCATAGACATTGGTCTGAAGTATAAGGGATACTGTGGCGATGCCTGCGTCACCTTCCCCGTAGGCACTATTTCGGCCGAAGCGGCTCGCCTGTTGGAAATAGGCGAAGCTGCTCTATGGCGAGGCATTGAAGCAGCTCAAAACAATGGCTATCTGCATGACATTGGCCGGGCTATTCATGATTATGCCGACAGCCAGCGGGTTTCGGTGGTCCATGAGTGGGGCGGACATGGAATCGGCCGTGCCCTCCACGAAGCGCCGTCTGTTTCTCACATCCGCCAGGAAGACCGGGGGCCACGCTTGCGCCCCGGCATGACTTTCACCATTGAGCCGATGATCAATCTGGGAACCCACGAATGGTATCTGCTCCCCGACGGCTGGACCGTCATCACCGCCGATGGCCGGCTCTCGGCCCAGTTCGAGCATACGGTGGCCATTACCCAAAATGGACCACAGATTTTGACTTTGCCGGCTGGCCGGTAGTCAGTAGTCAGTTAATAGCACGCAGTTAGGGTTAATCCCAATAACGTAGCGATACAGTGACAGCGGCGATTGTTTCCCAATCGTGCTATCGCTTTGTATGTCTACGTTATTTTTTTTGAAGGATGAAACTCATCATTCATCCTTCATCATTCATCCTTTCGAAGGAGGTGTGTTATGCTGCGTCATTTATTAGCTGGCTTGTTGTTGCTGCTTTGCCTGAACATAGTCAATGGGATGGGAGGGGAAACGGCCGTTGCTTCGCCCGTAAAACAAGAGTCCATCCCACCCCTCCTCATCACCGAAGTCTATTACCACGCCCCTGGCCCAGACGAAGACGAAGAGTGGATTGAACTGGCTTATTTTGGCACCGAACCCCTGGATATTAGCAGCTACAAGCTGGGAGACGAAGCACAGTCCGGCGGCAGTGAAGGAATGATGCGTTTTCCAGACGGGGCCGTTATGCAGCCGGAGCAGGTGATTGTGGTCGCCCAAACGGCCGTTGGTTTTCGCTCCCGCTTTGGCTTCAACCCCGACTACGAAATGCGCGATACCGACGCCGATGTGCCCGTCATGGTCCACTACTCGCTGTGGGCAGCCGGACGCCTGCTGCTGGCCAACCGGGGGGATGATGTACTGCTCCTCGACGAGCATGATCAGATCGTAGACGCCATCAGTTACGGTGATTCCACCACCTTCTTTAGTCCGGCCGTGGCCCCTGTCTTTCAGGGTCACAGCCTGGAGCGTATTCCGGCCCATTGTGATACCGATTCGGCCGCCGACTGGCAGCCCCAGCGTGAGCCAACGCCGGGCCGAATTATTCGCGACGGGGAGTGTGCCCCACCGCCGCCGGAAGCGCTGCTGCCCATTGGTGCTATCCAGGGACCGGGCAATGTCTCCCCTCATATCAACCAGATTGTCTCCTTTCGGGGCGTCGTAACCGGCATTCATGAAGACCAGAACGCCAGTGGTACTATTTACTACACCCTTTTTGTGCAGGATTTGCCGGGCCTGGAAGATGGCGACCCGGCTACCTCAGATGGCATTGCCGTCTTTACGGGACGGCAGCAACCGGCGGCCCGGCCAGGCGATCAGGTGCGCGTGACAGGCCAGGTCATTGAGTTCTTTGGCCTGACCGAAATCAGCGACCGGGGCTTAACCATTCTGGTTGAAGAGAGCGACCTGCCCCTGCCGGAACCGATCATCATTGATCCCCCGGCCGACAACGCCGCTCAAGCCGAGTATTTTGAGCGGCTGGAAGGAATGCGTGTGGCCTTTGCCGGGCCGGTGAATGTGGTTGGTCCCAGTTGGGGCGGGTGCAGCTTCGCTGTGGCTCAGGCAGCAGAACGAGTTGTTTACCGCGCCCATGAGGTGGCACCGGTGGGCCAGGTGGTGCCCATTTTGCACCATAGCAAAGTAAGCTGCGACGGCTTTCCTGAGGTTAAGGTTGGGGATGAGGTATCGGGGATTGTAGGGCCGCTGACTTACCATTTTGACCAGTTCAAAATTGTGCAGCAGGCGCAAGATGAGATTGTGGTGCGCCCGGCCCCTATGCCGCCCCTGCCCACACCTCCGGCCGCTGCGCCCGATCAATTTACCGTTGTCTCCTTCAACGTAGAGAATTATTTTGACCATATCGACGACACCGGCCTGGATGCCGAGCCAAAGCCCACGCTGGCCGAAATCGAAGTTAAACAAACAAAGCTGGCTTTTGCGCTAACCGAAATAGTGGGCTGTCCGACCGTTGTGGGCGTGCAGGAGGTGGAAAAAGGGGTGCTGCTGGAGCAGTTGGCCGCCATAACGGCCGGCGGCTGTGGTTTTACCTATCAGGTTGTCCACCAAGAAAGCGCCGATATACGCGGCATTGACGTGGCTTACCTGGTTGATCCGCGCCGGGTGACGGTCATCTCTGCCCAATTGGAGCAAAGCTGTACCGGACTGAATACGAACATTTCTGATCCCACCATTACCTGTTCGTCGGGGCAAGAACCGCTCTTTTCGCGGCCGCCACTGGCTATGGAGGCCCTGATTGATGGCCATGCCTATATCTTTTATGTCAATCATTTTAAGTCTAAACTGGGGGATGCGGCCGAAACGGCCGCCCGGCGATTGGCGCAAGCCCAACATATCAATGCCCTGGTGGCTGCTCATCTGGCCCAAGACGGGGGGGCGCGTATTGTGGTCATCGGTGATTTCAACGATTATGAGCGGTCGCTGCCGCTGTTGGCGATGACCGAACAGGGTCAGTTGACCAACGTGCTGAGCCGGCTGCCTGAAGCCGAACGCTACAGCTTTAGTTTTGGCGGCGCGGCCCAGTTGATTGACGGCTTGTTGGTCTCTCCCGCGCTGGTAGAGGCGGTGACCTGGGTGGGCGTGGCTCATGTTAATGCCGACTTCCCCTCTTTTTGGGCAACGGATGTTTCACCGGAGCGGATTGGC
This sequence comes from Chloroflexota bacterium, assembly GCA_046484685.1. Taxonomy (GTDB): domain Bacteria; phylum Chloroflexota; class Anaerolineae; order Promineifilales; family Promineifilaceae; genus SLGK01. The sequence continues at coordinate 6,143 of JAWOIM010000659.1, forward strand.
TTCCGTTCCTCAGATCATGATTATCCCCTGATCATGATCCGTCTGCCGGCGGTAGAAGCGGTCGCCGCCCCCGGCCTGGAAGCGGTTGACAGGGCCGTCGCCGCTCCCGGCCGTGGGGCCAACGGGCTTGTTTGGGGGCTGCTGTTGTTATTGGCGGTGAGTGTGGTAGGAGGAACGGCCGTCATTTGGTGGCGTCGTGCTGCCGGGCGTTGAACAAGTTGAACAAATGCTCGGCTTTTTAACGCTTTTTGCATTGATTTGACTGCCGGCTCTCTATAGAATGACTCTCATAGCAATTGGATGATGGGCGTTGGACCGGGTCCACGGCCATTTTTGACACAAATGAGAGCCAGAGCAGATGATTCATGTATTGATCGTTGATGAAGATGCCGCCTTTGCCGAACGGTTGAGCAAGGCGTTGAGTCAGCTAACCAGGTCTTATGACCCTACCTATGTAAAAACGGCCGTTGAAGCCCGGATGCTTTTGGCCGGACAGCCCCAGGACCTGGCCTTTGTTGCGCCTGACCCGCAGGGGGAAGTGATGAACGCTCTGCGGGCCGTTCAACCTGATTTACGGCTGGTGCTGACGGCCCCAACGTTAGATTTTGACCTGCCGGATGTGTATGCCGGCCATGTGCAGGGGGTGTTGATACGGCCGTTACTTGCCTTTGATCTGGAAGGCGTTATGCAGCAGGCACTGGCCCAACCGGTAACGCCGACCACCAGTTTGAAAACACGCCAGCGCCAGTCCAATGGGCATGGGGCCGACAGCCCGGCTGTAATTGAGGCCCTGCAAAAGGCGGATTTGGGGGAGTTGGTGAAAACGGCCGTTTTCACCCGGGGTGCCCGGCTTATTGGTTACTGGGGGAGGCTGACCGATGCCGAAGCAACGGCCGTTGCCCAGCACATTGGCCACAACTGGAGCGAGCGGAACCATCGCATTCAAATTCAATTTTTACACCTACCTGCCCACAGTGGTGATTTGCTGCTTTACACGCGCTACATTATCGACCGTTTTATGCTTACCCTGGTCAGTTTGCCCAATACGCCCATAAACGAACTGCGCCGCCGTGCCGATCAGTTAGCCGACATTTTGCGCGATACCCTGGCCGGTGAATCTGTTTCACTGGCACAGCCGCCGCTACAGGAAGACCAACGGGCTACCTATGCCGTCGTTTGGCGACCGGTTAATTCGCTGCCCACGGCATTACACATCCCCTTGCGCCGCATCATTGAGCGCCTGGCGGCAGCCAATGGCTGTGTGTTGACCTATAGTAAGGTGCAGTCACAGTTGATTCACCTGGTGGTGAATTGTCCACCCAAACAGAAAAGTAGTTGGATTGTTGTCCTGTTCAAGAATGGTACAGAGGAGGCTATTCAACAGGAATATGGATTGACGGTTAGTTTGTGGGAACCTGGCTATTATGCCGAGGAACGAACCGAACCGCTGGCCGAGACTGAACTTCGTGTATTTCTAGAGAGAAAAGCAGTAGTCAGTAGCCAGTAGTCAGTAGCCAGTAATCAGTATTCAGTAATGGATAGTGGTCACTGAATACTGATTACCGAACAGTGTCTCTATCCCCCTAAGAATTCATCTAAATTGGCTTTGCTGATACGATAGCTGCTGCCAATTTTGCGGGCTTTGAGGTCACCGGCTTCGATGGCGGCCATGATGTCGTCTTCGGATACCTGCACGATGGCTGCGGCCTGGGCCGGCGTCATCACAGTAGGGGCATCAGCCGCGCCGGCCTGAGCCGGGGGCTGTTGTTGCTCTGGCTGCGGTTGCATCTGCTGCTGCTGCTGCTGCATTGATTGCATGGCGGCCATACCCATGGCCCCAAATCCTATTTCACCCATTCCACCACCTCCGGGATTCTTGGCTGCTTCGACAAAGGCGTCGGCCTGCTGCCGTTGTACATAGCTGGTGCCGTAACCCATATTGGTCACAACTTCCAGCGAGTTGGGGTGCAGCCCCATACGAATATTAAAATCGACCAACGATAGACCAATGGCGTCAAAGTCTGTCTGGAGCAGGCCAATGAGCAGGTCGTTGAGGTCTTTGGTAAAGTTTTGTAGTTGGGCCGGGCCCAGATTCTTGGCCGTAGCCAGTTCGCTCAGCTTGTCTTGCATAATGACGGCCAGCATGGGATCAAGACGCTGCTTGAGCTGAGCCTGACGTACGCTGTCACGGAAGGCATCCATGGCATTGAGAAAACGCCAGGGGTCAATAATGCGAATGACGTACGTACCATTGCCCACAATAGCGCTGGCACCAGGCGGCCGCTGTAAGTGCTCTACGACGATGGGGGCCGATGTGCCCCATTTCATTGTCAGGTCGGCCGATTTAACGAAGTAGACATCGGCTGTAAAAACATTTTTGCCACCAAACAGGCCGCGCTCATAGAGATCGGTCAGGAAGGGCAGGCTTTCAGTGGTCAGTGTATGGCGGCCGGAGGTAAATGTGCCCATTGGTTCACCCCCGCGCACGAATACGGCCGTTTCGCCCGGATTAACAATCAGTGCCGAGCCTAGTTTAATATCACCCAGCCCGCCACGCGGAAACTTTTGCACCACTTCGTCCGGCAGCCAGGTTTCGATTCCTACACGATCAAATATTTGCATGATGTTTCTCCTAATCTAAATGTCGGTCAAGCAGGATGCTTGACCGCGCAAACAGGGATGTTTGCGCTACGGAAATTAAGCGATCCCTTTGATGACTTCGTCACGCTGGCTAAAGGTGTGGTTGGCCTCACGCAGGATGGTATCTAGTTCACGCAGTGTGCCCCCGATATCACCATCATCACGAACGGCTTTTTCTAAAGCGGCCGTTTGCACTTCAACGGTATCGGCAAAGTTGAGCATATTTTCATCAAAGATATAGATACGGGCCAGATCGTCTTCCTTGACCTTGATGGCATCAAAAAAGCTGCCATACCCTTGGGGAGCATCCTTGATTTTGCCAATAAGACCCATCAGGCGTGTGTCTACCCGGCCCAGGCCCTCCGCATAGTCCATCGCTTTGACGATGTCGCGGCTCAGCTCTTGGTGGACGCTGGAAAATTGGAGACGGGTTCGCTCCAGGCGGGCGGCAATTGTTTGGCGCAGAATCTGGTCGGCGTCACGGCGGCGGCCTCGTTCCATATAGCCGGACAGACCCGGTACCTTGCTGAGCAAATTGCCCAATCCGGTGGAGTTGCCCTGAATTTGTTCATAAATATCGGTTACCTGTTTGTTCATTACCAATGCTCCTTTTGTGGAAATTACGAATTATGAATTACAAAGGGTGAAACAACTTTGTATCCCACTTACTGTCCAACAGTTGCTAACTACTAAATAGTTAATGCTTTTTACTTCTTACTTTCTACTTTTTACCGATCACGGGCCAAGCCATTTCTCTATGATTTGTTCAAGCTGACCGGCTTGGTTTAAGCGTGCCAGGCTGTCATTGAACTCGTCCAGCAGACGTTCATCTTCTCTACGCACAACCAGAGCATAAGGTTCTACCGTAATCGGTTCCGGTAAATAAGCAAGCCGTTGTGCTGACTGCTCACGTAAAAAGAGACGGCCGCTTACGGCATCAAGGAGAGCGGCGTCGGCTTCGTTGTCAGCAACGGCCGTTATGGCCTCATCTGGTGTATTATACGGCAAAACCGTTAAATTTGTCAGCCGTCTTTGCCAACTGGCGGCCTCTACATGTCCTTGTGCCCCTAACTCGACAGCTAAACGGCCGTTAGCCAGGTCGGCCATCTCTGTCACGCGCGAATCGGCGGGCACAATCAAAATTTCGCCGGCATTAAAATAAGGGTCACTGTAAGCAAAATCCCGTGTGCGCTCAATGGTGATAACCAGGGCGGAAATAAGAACATCTACCTGCTGCGTGGCCAGAGCATCATACAATCCATCATAGCCAAAGTAGACAAATTCTACCGTTAAACCCAGGTCGTTGGCAATGGCCTCGGCCAGATCCACATCCAGTCCTTGCAAGGGTACGCCATCGGCCATTTCAAAAGGGGGAAAAGTGGGGTCTAATCCTACCCGCAAAACGCCCGTTTCCTGAATGCGCTCCCAGGTAGCCCCATCGCGCCGGCAAGCCACCAGCAGCAAAAGCAGCATGATAAAGAACACGGATAGGCAGGATTTACGGATAAAAAAGCCAATTTTACTATCCACTTCTTTCCTCTTACTTCTTACTTTTTACTTCTCGTTCCCGGTATACTGCTGAATTTCCTCATAAATCGGTTTGGCAATAAATTCCGGCGTAACCAGGGTGAAATAATCCATATAGCTGCGCGTAGGTGCCGGGAAGCGAAAGGCCCACAGGGCCACCACTTCTACATAGGGCCAGTTGGCTTCAGCGTAGCGAAAGCCGTCCAGCGTGTATTGAATGCGCTGACCGGGACGCACGGCGCGCGTCCAGCGGGGATGATCGTTCCAGCCGGCCTCGGTGATATAGATTTTTGTCTCTTCATCCCCATAGTCTACCATAATTTCTCGCAGCAGTTCCACGCGCCGGAAGTTGAGCAGGTCTGGCCCCGGCTCGGCTTCAGGAGGAAAGGTGAAGCCGTAGGTATGCACAGCCAACCCGTCGAAGTACTCGGCTGCACCCGCTTCATACATCGCTTCCAGGTAGAGCAAATCGTTTAATCCCCAGGGAGAGCCGGGTGGCTCTATGGTGGGGGCCAGCGCGCCGGCCAGAATGGCCACGTCGGGATTGGCCGCCTTGACCACGGGATAGACAACGCGCAGCAAGTCGACATAATCCTGAGGGGTGGTTTCCCGGTAGCCCCATTCAAAGTTCAGGTTGGGTTCATTGCCGATAATAATATAGTCCACTTTACCCTGATAGCGCCCGGCAAAGGCGGCAATAAAGTCGGCAAAGGCGGGGTAGGCGTCGGCGTCGAGATAGTTGAGGGGAGTGTCGGGTGGCCTGGCCCAGCCGGGAGTCATGCCCATGCGGGCGATAATGGTTAAGCCCTGGGCGTGGGCATGATTGACAACTTTATCAGGATGGTCCCAGGCGATACGGCCGTCTTCTCCTTGATAATAGGCCCAGGGAAAAAACTCCACAATCCAGGGGGACCCCATCTCTCGCACCAGTTGCAGTGAGCGCTGAATTTTCCATTCTTCTACCTCGTCGGTCAGGCGGGTGTGGACCCCTACGTGGGCTTGGGTGGTCTGTACCGTTTGGGGGGGACCGGGTGTAATCAAAATAGGGGCCGGTCGAATCAGGCTCAAGCCAAACAATAAAAGGAATAAGCGTAGACCAGGTCTAAAGCGGGTTTGCGGGCTGCCGCTAAACCTGGGAACCACCACTTGCCACTTGTCACGTGCCATTACTTGCCACTTACCGCTTGTTTCATGCTGGTGTAATAAAAGTCACACCATTGGTCCAATTGGGAAAAAATGGCTTTAACACGCTGGGGATTGGGGGCCTCGGGACCGGGTAGAGCGATGCTGGGCACAAATTGATCCAGATAGCCCATACGATAGAGAAGTTCGTTTTCAAGCTGTATGTTGAGCAGTCGATTTTGGTAATCGTGGACAAGCTTGTTAACCGCTTCATCAGGGGCTGCCAGGTAGTCCTGGGGCAGCTTGTTGACGGCAATTTCAGACGGAAGGCGGGCAGCATGACGCAAGCTGTAATGGAGGGCCGGTTTTAGATTGGCCAGTGGATTTTTGCCCCAGTCTAGCGTGTAGCGTTGGAAAAGCATGTCCAGGGGACGCTCCAGCTTGGTGAGCAGGCGCAGTTGTACAGAGGTGGTAACGTGCAGGCCGGCGCAGCGATCGGTCAACTGGTCGGCAATACGGGTCCAGTCTGTGGCTGTGATTTGGGGGATGGTTAACTGGTTAAAAACAAGGACAATACGGCCCAATTCTTTCTTGTAAATGGCATACAGGCCGGGCAAGGGAGTCGTGCTGGGGGCCGGAGGTGGTAATAGCTGGGTGACGCTGAGGACAGTAATTTTGCGGGAGAGATAATCCTGGATGGCGGCGAAGAGGTCAACGGCCGTTTCTTCAGGTTTGATATGTCGTTTGAGCAAGCGACGGGCCAGACTGCGCAGCTTTATTTGGTAGCGTTCGGCCACGTCTGGTGGTAAAAGATTGGGGGCCAGGGCTACCGATACTTCCATGATTTCGTCGGCCAGGTGGGATAAAAACTCAGCCGGGGAGCGATCGGGCAGCGGCCCGAGTAAGTTGGGTTCACCGTGCAGCAGACGACTGTTTTGGGCCAGGTTATAGCCAAAATTGGAAAATAATTGCATGTGACGAGCCAGCGTGCTTTGCCTGGCTAAGAGCGGGGGCTGTTTGAGTTGGTCACTGTATTTTTCCCAAACCGGCCTGGCTGCCTGGCGCAGTTCGTGATGCTCACTCTCGTCCCGAACAATGGCCACCAGATTGATGTCCGACTCACCTGGCTGGTAATAATCGGTGGTCACACTGCCGTATAGATATAAACCGCGCAGGTTATCCCCCAGAGCAACATCTAAATCACGAGCAACGTCACGCAATAATTCCCTCATAAAAATAGATTATACCGCTCTTTGCTAAATTATGAAGGATCAATTACGAGTTACCCATTACGAATGGTATAATCACCTGACCTGGACAAGCCAGAGCCAAAACGATTTTGGCCACAAATTTTACGAATTAACAGCAAGCACTACGCACTAACTATGAGAGGCATCTATGCGAATTTTGATTACAGGCGCGACCGGGTTTGCCGGTTCTCATCTGGTAGACCAACTGCTGGCTGCCGGGCATGATCTGTTTGCCCTCTACCACCAACAAACAACCCACCAATCATTGATACAGCATGAACGACTGCATGATATAGAGGGGGATTTGTTGGATCAGGCGTCACTAGAAACGGCCGTTGCTGCCGCTCGCCCTGATCTTATTTACCACCTGGCCGGTCAGGCGTACCCCGCCCGCTCCTGGGAAATGCCGGCCCAAACCCTGGCCGTCAACAGCGGCGGCACGGCCAATATTCTCCAGGCAGCCGTCAAATGGGGCCGGCCTCGTGTCGTTGTTGTCACCAGTGCTGAAATATATGGCCAGATTACCCCCGCTGAGCTGCCCCTCACCGAGGAGACAGTGCCCCAACCGCGCCATCCCTATGGAATCAGCAAACTGGCTGCCGGTCAGTTGGTCGATCTTTACTGGCAGCGATATCAACTACCCGTGGTTGAGGCCCGGCCTTTCAACCACATTGGGCCACGCCAGGCGTTGGGCTTTGTGGTTCCCGACTTTGCCAGCCAGTTGGCGGCTATCAAGCTGAATCAGCAGCCACCCACCCTGTCGGTGGGTAATTTGGAAGCTCAGCGCGACTTTACCGACGTGCGTGACGTGGTGCGAGCCTACAGGCTGCTGGCCGAGCAGGGGCAGCCGGGGCGCGCCTACCTTATTTGTTCCGGCCAACCCATTTCCATTCATTATTTATTGACGACGCTGGTCGAGCTGGCTGACGTGGAGGTTGATGTTACCTATGATTCGGCCCGCATGCGGCCCTCAGACATCCCCTGCCTCTATGGAAGTTATGCCCGTTTGCAGCAGGACACCGGCTGGCAGCCTGAAATTCATCTGCGCCAATCCCTGGCCGATGCCCTGGCCGATTGGGTAACGCGGCTTAAAGTAGACGGATGACGGAGGACTGGGGATGGAAGCTGTCGGTCTTTCGTCATCCGTCCTCGGTCACACAGATTTATGGCAAAGGTAAAACGAGAACGACTGGATAAGCTGCTGGTAGCCCGCGAGCTGTTCGCTACCCGCTCACAGGCACGCGGCTTTATTCTGGCCGGTGACGTCTTTGTTGATGGGGAGCGGGTAGATAAGGCAGGCACGGCCGTTTCTGTTGAGGCTACTATTACGGTTAAACAACCCTTGCCTTATGTGGGTCGCGGGGGCTTTAAACTGGCCGGTGCCCTGGATACGTTTAGCCTGGACGTCACAGGCCAGATTTGTGCCGATGTAGGGGCCTGTACCGGCGGGTTTACCGATGTGCTGCTGCAGCGAGGTGCGGCCCGCGTCTACGCTATTGATGTGGGCTACGGCCAACTTGATTGGAAGCTGCGCCAGGATGAGCGCGTGGTGGTGATGGAACGAACCAACGCCCGCTACCTGGAAAGCCTGGCCGAACCGGTCCACTTTGTGGCCATTGATGTCTCTTTTATTTCTTTGAAGTTGATTTTGCCGGCCGTGCAAAAATGGGTGGCCCCCCAGGCTGATATTGTGGCCTTGATCAAACCCCAGTTTGAAGCCGGTCGGGCCCAGGTGGGTAAGGGGGGCGTGGTGCGAGATGTGGCCGTACGGCGCGAGGTGCTGACTGAGTTGCTGGGCTGGTTTAAAAAGCAACAACTGGCTGTACAGGGTCTGACGCAATCGGCTATCGAAGGGAGTGATGGCAATGTGGAATATCTGGTTTGGTTACGGCCGTTGGCTGCCACCGCCATAGATGTGAATGCTGCCATTGCCCAGGTAACGGCCGTAGAAAACTAACTGCTCAGGACGCTCTTGACTGCCTGCAAAAACCTGTCCATATCAAAAGGTTTTTGTAAAACATGAACGGTTGGATCATTGGCAAATTGCTCACCAATATCTCGCACATCAAAGCCTGACGCGACAATGGCCCGTACAGAAGGGTTGATGTGGCGCAAAGAGTGTAAGACGTGTATGCCATCCATTTCGGGCAAACGCATGTCAAGAACAACCAGTTTTATTTCCTGAAAATGGGTTTGGTACAATTGTATGCCTTCGCGCGCGTTTTTAGCAGAATATGTAGGAATGCCCACTGTTTCCAAAATATCCATGAGTGCTTCACGCGCGTGGCGTTCATCATCTACAATTAAAATAGGACCATTCATGACAGATTTTGAAGCTCCATTGTTATTAGTGAAGAAGTGTTGCTTCATTATTGACCTTAGCAGCATCATACCACAAAATCAACCTGTCAATCTTCCATAAACTGCAAAAGAACTACAGTGTAACTGCAAGATACTTCAATTCAGGCCAGGCGTTGGTGCATTGTCTGGAGCAAAGTTTGGACGTGGAAATTTGGTTCAAGGGTGCTGAGGGTAGAAACGGCCGTTTCTAACGTTTCCCGGCACAATGCCATCAAGCCCTGGGCTTCATACAGATCGGCCAAATTGTCCATCGAATTGGCCCAATTATAAGTATCCCCCAACGTCTGATAGATATCAATTGCTTGCTCCAGCATCCGTGCCGCTTCGCCCCATTCCTCCATTTCCGTATAAAGTTTACCTAAGTTATTATACAAACTGGCCGATTGGTCCGGTGCCTGCATTTGCTGGGCGAGTTGCAACGCCTCTTGCCAGGCCAGCTCGGCTGCCCGGTAATTTGATTGGTTATAGGCAATTACTCCCAGTGTATTCTTCAAAACGGTCAACGCGTGAATATTCCCGGATGCCGTCAAAATTTCCAGCAGTTCAGCCGAAGCTACATCTGCTTTGTCCCACTCTTGAAGCTGTGCCCAGCCGGTAATCATGTTGCCCAGCGCCTTAGCTGCAAACTCAGGCTTATTTTGAGCGCGGTACAAGTCATACGCTTTTTGGGCTGCCTGTAACCCAACCTGCCAGTTATAAGCCGTGTATTGAATATGGGATAAATTTAGATTAGCACTGGCCATAAGCCAGCGATTACCGCTGGACTGTGCCAGTTTGTAGGCTTGTTGGCATAAAGCGATTGCTTCGGCTAACTTTCCCTGTGAGCCTAAAATAGGGCCTAATTTAATTAACATCCGCGCATGATTATCCCGGTCATGCAGCCGTTCATAGATGTGGCCGGCCCGCTGGTACAATATCTTGGCCCGTGCCAGGTCACCCATCTGAAAGGCCACATCGGCACACTGTTCCAACAGGTGGGCACACACCGCCTCATCTTGAAGCTGTTGTGCCGTGTGCAGCGCCGTCTCTAGATAATTCAGCCAGCGATCCCAATCAGCATACCCCAGCACCAGCGTGTGCAAAGCTTGAATCAGCTCAAATGAAAGATGAAAAGTCTGTACATCTTGCAGCGCAAATTCCAGGGCACGCAGCAAATTATCATAATTCTCTAGAATAACCTGCTGAGAATCCTCGCTATGCTGGATCAAACTAAGCCAGCGTTTGGCGTTGGCCAACTGCTGTCGCCGCAAAATGGTCTGCCAATGATCTCGCTGTGCAATTACCAGTTCCATATCAGTTAAACATGCGCAATAAGAAGACTTCTGTCAGCCGGTGCAAGCGGTATCGTCGCTCATTCAAATTTCCCCCCAGGTCCACCAGCGAAAGTAAAACCAATTTTTCTAAAGCAGTGCTGATGCTTTGTTCGTCAAGGCCAGATACGGCTGTCAGATGTTCAAATGTAAAGCCACTTTCCCCTGCCTGAGTCAGGGCTAAAAGCGTTGTTTTGCCCTCGTCTTGTAGATTTTCCCAAATCTCTTGATAAATATAATCAAACAACCCCTCTTGTGATTCAGCCTTACGTCCGGCACCAAAACGGTCTAATACACGGTCCAACGACTGAAAACGGAGCTGCCCCGTAATCAGCTTTAGGGCCAGGGGATTGCCGCCCACCACATTATAGATTTGTTGCAACTCTTCCTCTTCGGCTGTGGCCAGCGTGGTAAAACCGGTGCGCTGCGCTTCCAGACGAATTAACTCAAAGGCCGCGGCCATCGACAATTCTTTCATGACCAGCGAAAAAATACCCGGTTCATCCAGCAGACGCAGTCGTGACGTGATGACAAACTTGGACGGCCGTTGCCATTTACGCAGTTCCGGCAGCAGGGTGCGATAGTCAGCCACAGTTTCCAGATTATCAACCACAACCAGACAATGCTGCTCTTGCAAGTATTGCTTGACTAAGCGCTGCCGCTGTAGATGAGATTCTGCTTCAGACTGCGATAGGCCAAACTGGGCGGCCAACTGATCAATGAGCATAGGAAAAGTCAGCGCCGGCCGGTTACTCTCTATTTGCAGTCGCCCCAGACTGGACAGATGGGTCTGTTTGGCAGTTACCCAGGCAATTTCATCAAAATGGGTCATTTTGGTTAAATCACGCGTTGTCCGGTCTGCCAGCGCCGTTTTGCCTAATCCCCCCAGGCCCTCAATCGCCACAATAAAGTGAGCCTCCCGGTTCAGCAGTACGTCAAAAAGCCGTTGGCGCGTTTCATAGATGCCTACCAGTTCTGTATAAGACGGCAGTGGCAAACGGCTCAACACTCTCTCTTGCCAATCACTGCTGGCTTCATTTTCCAACTTGTTGAGAATTTCGGTTAACTGGGCAATCGCCTGGCGCTGCCGGTGATAAAGACCCGATTCAGAAAGATTGAGACTGTTGGCCATATCCAACACATCACGCCGCTCTTCAAAGCGTTCACGCAGTAGTTCTTCAGACTCCGGGGCGATAATATGCAATGCCTGCAGACCGCGATTCAAAATAGCTCGATTTTGAGCTGCCATGCCGGCATCGGCCAGACTGCTGTGCCGTATTTGTTCATCTCGGACTTCAGCACTCAACCGCATTTGGGCCAACGGCCACTTGGCATTTTCCCGTCCATGCCATAGGCGTAGGGCTTTAAGAACGTCTTGGGAAGAAACAAATTGGAGAGGTCTCATACCATTTTCCTGGGTTTTCATTATCTGCTAAATCCTGTCCACTGATTTGCGGACAGTTACCTAATCGTTTCGGTTTTTGCCGCTTTCACTGCCAGCTTACGTTGATAGTAAGGATTATAGCCATTTTTAGCAAAGAATTTTATGGGTTCATTGCAGATAGACTGCAGCTGCTCTGTAGCCCTTCTAAAGAACAATGACGGTCATTCTTCCTATGATGTAGCTATGTTACGCACTCACTCCTCTCAAAATGAGGAAGGTTTAATCCGTGAGAAGAGTTACGAGAAATAAGGAGAATGAAAATGTCCTTGCCCTTGTTCAACAAACGGCAAATAGAATTAACGGTCTTTGTGCTCATCTTCTCAGCCCTGTTGTTAGCGTTCGCTTTTACCCACCAGATCGGTGTAGTGGCCGGCCTGGAATTGGATCTAGTTGTTATTACCGGCCATTGCACTGTCACCTCTAACACCTGTGTAGGGACCTAACAATGGGTATAAGGTAATCAGGAGTAAGGTGTTATTATGTCATTGCTATATCGTAACCAGAAGAGGCAGAGAATGCCAACTTATATACTCATCTCTGATGGCTTTGATGAGTTGGAGGTCGTTATCTTCTTGCACAAATTTCGGCAGGTGGGATTATCAATTAAAAGTGTTAGCTTATCCAATCGTCTGGTATACAGTCGGCAGGGTGTTGGTTTGAAAGCTGACTATCAACTGGCCGATAATCCCTTTAATTCCACGTCTGATTGTTTACTCATTCTACCCACCGGGGGCCATAACGCAGACCAACTGCGCTACGATGCCCGCGTCAAAATCTTATTGCAATCATTCAATGCCGGTGGTGGCAATGTAGCCATCACCGATACAGCCAGCCATCTGGCCACTGATTTGAGCGATGTGTTGGTTGACAAACCTCCCTATCATCCCCACGTCGGACAAGATCTGTATGAATTTGCGCAGGATCTGGCTGACCGTGTTGTGAGTGCCTCCTAACTGCTGCTTGGGTGGCGGGCCTGGGTGGGGGAGCCATACTTCATCCTTTCTTCTACCCCGTAATTTGTTATACTTGAGGGCATGAATCAAGAATATATTCGCAACTTTTGTATCATCGCCCATATCGATCATGGCAAATCGACTCTGGCTGACCGCCTGCTGCAAGCCACCGGGACGCTGACCGAGCGGGAAATGCAGGAACAGGTCCTTGACGATATGGACCTGGAACGAGAAAAAGGGGTCACGATCAAAGCCTCGGCCGTTCGTATGAACTACACGGCCGAAAATGGCCAGACCTACGTTATGAACCTGATCGATACGCCCGGTCACGTTGATTTTGGCTATGAAGTTAGCCGCGCCCTGCAAGCGTGCGAGGGAGCGCTGCTGGTTGTCGATGCAGCCCAGGGCGTGGAGGCCCAAACGCTGGCCAACCTCTACCTGGCCATCGAAGCCAATTTAGAGATCATCCCCATTATCAACAAAATTGACCTGCCGGCTGCCTTACCCGACGATGTAGCCATGGAAGTGGAAAATATAACCGGCATCCCCGCCGAAGACGCCATTCCTATTAGTGCTAAACTGGGTACGAACATTGAACGAATCCTGGAAGCAGTCGTCAAAACGGTGCCTCCACCCAGCGGTGAGCCTGAGGCGCCGCTGCGGGCCCTGGTCTTTGATTCCCATTACGATCAGTACAAAGGGGTCATTGCTTATGTGCGTGTCTTTGAAGGGTCGCTGACGCGCACCGATCAGATTGAAATGATGTACACAAAAGTAACGGCCGAACCCATCGAAATCGGTACCTTTAGCCCTTCCATGAAGCCGGTCAAGCAGTTGACGGCCGGCGAAGTAGGGTATATTGCCACCGGCTTCAAAACGGTGCGCGAGTGCCGCGTGGGTGACACTATTACCCTCAAGAACAACCCGGCCTCCGCGCCGCTGCCCGGTTACAAAGCAGCCAAACCGATGGTTTTTGCCGGCTTTTACCCCAGCGAAGGGGAAGATTACGCCCTGCTGCGCGAAGCGCTGGAACGCTTGCAGCTCAACGATGCCGCCCTCTTCTTCGAGCCGGAGACCTCCGATGCCCTTAATTTTGGCTTTCGCTGCGGTTTTTTGGGCCTGTTCCATATGGAAATTGTGCAGGAGCGGCTGGAGCGAGAATATGATTTGGACCTGGTAGCTACCGCTCCCAGCGTCCGCTATGAGATTGTCATGGCCCACTCCGATGAAGTGCGCGTCATCGACAGCCCGGCCCTGCTGCCTGACCCCGGCGAAATTGAGGCCATCCGCGAACCCTGGATGCACGTCCAGATTTTTATGCCGGATGAATATTATGGTGTGGTCATGGAACTGGTCATGAAAAAGCGAGGGGAACTGGTCGGGCAGGAATACCCGGCGCCGGGCCGGGTGGTTCTCAAGTTTGACCTGCCCCTGGCCGAAATTGTGGTGGATTTTTACGACAAGCTTAAGAGCGCCACGCGGGGCTATGCGTCTATGGATTATGAATTTGCCGGTTATCGGGAATCCCATTTGGTGAAGTTGGAGGTGCTGGTCAACAAGGAGCCGGTCGATGCTCTGGCCATGATTGTCCATACCGACCATGCCTATAACCGGGGCCAACGGCTGGTCACCCAGCTTCGTAAGCTCATTCCGCGCCAGATGTTTGAGGTGCCTATCCAGGCGGCCGTGGGTAAACGGGTTATCAGCCGGGCCACCGTCAAGGCCCTGCGCAAAGACGTGCTGGCCAAATGTTACGGGGGTGACGTTTCGCGCAAGCGGAAGCTGCTGGAGAAACAAAAGAAGGGCAAGCGGCGCATGAAGATGATCGGTTCGGTGGAAGTGCCGCAGGAAGCGTTTATGGCCGTTTTGCAGTTGGATGATGATTGAGTTCAGTAAGAAGTAAAAAGTAAGAAGTGGGAAGTGAGGATAACGGCCGTTTCCGTGCCGATTCCGATATTGACCTGGCTGTTTACGGTATCGAGCCTACCCTCTACCTCAAAGCGTGGCATGTGGTAGATGAATTGGCTCCTGACATTGACATCGATCTGGTTGATATGGCTGTAGCCAAGGAGTGGGTACACGGGGTATTGGCCGAGCGGGGTGTTGACTTATGATAACGCGCATGGCCCATTTGGCTCAAGAAATTGATGCCGTATGGGCCAGTCTTCGACAGGAATTGAACCAGTTTGCAGATTATCTGCAAGCGCTTTCTCGTGCTGATGAAGTGGAATGAGCAATGAGATTGTTAACGAGTTGGGTCTGTATAGTGTTGCTATGGCTAGGCTTGTTTGGCTGTACCATAAGTGACCCTGACAATTCCCCAGAAGTAGCTGTTGCCCCTACGCAGACCGAAGAAAGATTTGTGGTAGCAACATTTACACCTGTTTTGCCAACCGCAACACCGACTATAACGCCAACCCCCACCCCAACGCCTGTTCCGCCGACGGCGACGGCCACAGTGACACCTAGCCCAACCGTTTCTACGACGCCTATGCCCCGTTTAACTGTTCGTGAACCGGATCTGCATGAGCTTCAGACCTATCTGGCCAGCGTACCGGTTCGTTTTTTTCTGAAATCGAGG
>JAWOIM010000677.1:0-3979 GCA_046484685.1 Chloroflexota bacterium
GCGCCCCTGCGATTCGGTCTGGGGCACGCGCTGGACGCGATGCACGCCGCTCTCAAACTTGAAGTGAGAGTAAGCCCCGCGTCCCCTGACGGCTAGAATGGCTTCTTTGTAGCCACCCACACCGGTGGCGTTTTCATCGACCAGTTCGGTGCGCCAGCCTTGATTTTCGGCATACCGGGTATACATGCGCAGCAGGTCGGCGGCAAAAATAGTGGCCTCATCGCCGCCTGTGCCTGCCCGAATTTCGACGAAGACATTACGGTTATCACGCGGATCTTTAGGCACCAAATAAGAGCGCATTTGGCGGCGCAGATGGGCCATATAACTTTCCAGCCGCTTGATCTCTTCTTCGGCCATGTTCACCATGTCGGGATCGTCCAGGGCCAGCATCTCTTTGGCCCCGGCCAATTCTTCTTCGGCCTCTCGGTATTGGCGGTAGGCTTCGGTCAATGGTTGCAGGTCGGAGCGCTCCTGCGCCAGTTCAGTCAGACGCACGTGATCGGCCAAAACGGCCGGATCGGTCATCTGCATTTCAATTTCATCAAAACGAGCCACTACTTTGGCTATTTTATCAAGCATAGTTAGGTTTGCCTGTCGTTTCCTCTACGGTTGTTCTGCTACTATAGGGCGATTTTGCCTAATCGCCCGGACAAGGTGGAAAAGCGTCCTACAGTGAATGTGGATTATAACCAGTGGGGGTATGGCGTCAAGCAGCCTTAATTGGAGGGGTCTATGAAAGACCTGTCAGAGAATGTCATTCCTGCGCAAGCAGGAATCCAGGGTGGTGGATGCCCGCGAAAGCGGGCATGACAACTTGTTCGTAGACCTTAATTGGGCTTAGCAATTCTCATTTTGCTGTCTTAGAGATTGGGAGTGGGGAGATGAGGAATAGGCGGAGGAAGACGGCACGCTGATCCCCATTCCCAAACCCCTATTCCCTGGCAAAAGCTTGTGTTACAATCAGATCATCATTTTTACAGAAAAGCGAATGAGTTCACTCAAAAAACCGAGTTTTTAGCCAAACACCACCACCATCATCAGAGTAGTGGCCGTGAAAAACTCGGTTTTCGACCTTTTTTCAGTAGAGTCAGAGGATACCTATGAATCGAGAACATCACCGGTGGTACAGTCCCTCCTTGCAGCGGGACATGGAGTTATTGATTTTTGGCCATGCGGGGGCCAAAATGCTGGTTTTCCCCACCTCGCAGGGTCGCTTTTATGAATGGGAAGACCGGCAGATGATGGTGGCTTTGGGTGAGCATCTGGAACGGGGCTGGCTTCAGGTATACTGTGTGGACAGTGTGGACGCGGAAAGCTGGTATGCACGCTGGAAGCATCCGGGAGCGCGGGCCTGGCGGCAGGTAGAGTATGAGAATTATATTTTGCGCGAGGTGCTGCCGCTGAGCAGGCAAAAGAATGAGAATCCCTTTTTGATGACAACCGGAGCCAGCTTTGGTGCCTTTCATGCGCTGTCGATGGCTTTGCGCCATCCCCATATTTTTAACCGGGCCATTGGCCTGAGCGGTATTTATGATATTCGAGACTGGACCGATGGCTATCATAACGACACCATCTATTTTTTGAATCCGGTGGAATTTATTGCCAATGAGCATGATTGGGGGCGGCTGGAACTGCTGCGGCGTCAGGATATTATTCTGGTGGCAGGGCAGGAGGACCGGCTGCGCTACAGCAGCGAACAGCTTTCCACGGTACTGTGGGACAAGGGAATTGGCAACGCGCTGCGTATCTGGGATGGCTGGGCCCATGACTGGCCCTGGTGGCAGCAAATGCTCCGCCTCTACATTGGCGGCCATGATTAGCATATTTTTCGTAGTGCGTAGCGAAATGGGTTGCGTAATACGAAATACGTACCGGTTCATAATTCGTAATTCATAATTCGTAATTTTCTTACGGGAGGTTGAGATGACGCTAAAAGTAGGCTTGATGGTGGGGCGAGAATGGTCGTTCCCGCCGGCGTTTATTGAAGAGGTAAACGGCCGTAACGAAGACGTAACGGCCGAGTATGTCAAATTAGGCGGCACGCGCATGGATGAACCAAGTGAGTACGCGGTTATTGTGGACCGCATTTCCCACGAAGTGCCCTACTACCGCTCTTATCTAAAGAATGCGGTGCTGCAAGGGGTGCGCGTGATCAACAACCCCTTTATGTGGACGGCCGATGACAAATTTTTTGAAGCCTCACTGGCCACCAAACTGGGTGTGGCCAGTCCCAAGACCATCGTGCTGCCCAACAAAGATTACGTGCCGGGCATTGTTCACGATGAGAGCCTGCGCAATTTGATTTTTCCCCTCGATTGGCAGGGCATTCTCGCCTACATCGGCCTGCCCTGTGTCCTCAAAGATGCCCACGGGGGCGGCTGGCGTGACGTTTACATTTGCCACACCCTGGAGGAGTTGTGGGACGCCTACAATCAGTCAGGGCTGTTAACTATGGTCCTGCAAGAATTTATCGAGTGGGACCATTACGTGCGCTGCATGGTGTTGGGGCAAGAGCATGTACTGCCCATGAAGTACAATCCGCACGAGAAGAAATATCACGTCGCCCACGACCACCTGAATCCCGAACTGGGCCAGCGAGTAGTGGAAGATTGTCTGACCCTGGTGCGGGCGCTGGATTATGATATGAACACGGTCGAATTTGCCGTGCGTGACGGCGTACCTTACGCTATTGACTTCATGAACCCGGCCCCGGATATGGACATCTACTCGCTGACGCCCCATTATTTTGAATGGGTGGTCAAGCATATGGCCGATATGGTGATCAAAATGGCCAAAAATCCTGAACCACAGGTGGATGAGTTGAAGTGGAGCGCGTTGTTCAGTTAGAAGTGAGAAGTGGAAAGTAAGAAGTCAGTAGTTCACTTCCCACTTTTCACTTTTCACTTTCTACTTTTTACTATCCACTGCATTATGGAGAAACAATGGCACTAAAAGAGGCAATCACCACCTATCACGACCTGTTGACGGATGAGCTGGCGGCGGAGTCGCAGGGGCAGTTGGATGAGCAGTTGCAGCGGCGCGGCCTTTATTTTGGCGAACGGCCGTTATGCACCGTTTTGCGCCCCCGCTTTCTGACACCCCAGCAATATACCTTTTTGCGCCAGCGCATACGGCCGTTGCTCACCGCCTTCGACAAGATTTCCCGGGCGGCCGTGGCCGACGACGATTTCCGGCAGCAGTTTGGGCTCTTTGAGTGGGAAGAAAAGCTGCTCAGCTACAATCCCGGGTATTACAGCCACACGCCGCTGACCCGCCTCGACGCCTTCTTTGTCACCGACAATAACGAGCTGCGCTTCACCGAGTACAATGCCGAAGTGCCGGCCGCCTCGGCCTACAACGACGTGCTGACCGAAGTCTTTTACGGGCTGCCGGTGATGGGTCCTTTTTTGCAGGAATATGTGGTACGGCCGTTGCCTACCCGACACAGCGTCTTACACGTCCTTACCGAAGCGTACAAACAGTGGGGCGGCCAGGAACGGCCGCGCATTGCCATCCTCGACTGGCGCGAAGTGCCCACGCAGAGCGAATTCCAACTGTTTATCCAATATTTCCGATCTCAGGGCCTCGACTGCCAGATTTGCGACCCGCGTGACGTGGAGTATAAAGACGGTAAGCTCGTCTGTGGCGACTTCCATATTAACGTTATCTATAAGCGTGTGCTTATTACCGAACTGGTGGAGCATGGCGGCCTGGACCATCCGGTGGTACGGGCGGTGCTGGATGGGGCCGTGTGTATGGTCAATCCCTTCCACTGCAAAATTCTCTACAAAAAAACCAGCCTGGCCGTGCTTAGCGACGAGCGCAACCAGGCCTTGTTTAGCGAAACGGAGCAGTTGGCCATTAACATGGTATCACCGGTTTTCACCAGAACTTTCTGAACAATACCCGGTTTTTCCGCAAGCACATTATTCTCCATTTTCATCGCCTCCATGATCAATAGTTTTTGTCCGAGGGTAAC